>JANNDF010001085.1:0-7863 GCA_031387445.1 Planctomycetia bacterium | reverse complement strand
GGGGGGTGCCACGGGGCCGGGGCCCGGGGGGGGGGGCGTCCCCCCAAACGCGGGGGGGTGGTTGGCCCCCGGCCGGTGGGGGGGGCGGGGGGGGGGGGGGTGGGTAACTGGTGACGGTGAAGCCGTGGCCGGACGCACCGGCGTTCGGCGTCCGTGACCCGCGACCGTCGGCGGTCGATGTGCTGTTCCGCATTTCGGTGTCGAGCTGGGACAGCGACCGACTGGCGCGGTACTACGGCAAGCGGGTGTACGCAGTGGCGGTACGGGTTCTGCGCGCGGCCGAGTTGGACGATCTACCCGTCACGCTGCCTGGCACACTGACCGCGCCGAACGTAGTGCGGTGAAGGCGTTGGTCGTTCGGCCTGTCACTCTCGGCGGTTCAGGCAAGGTGCCTGGAAGATGCCGCGGGCACGATCAAGGGTTGTAAATATTTCAACCATCCGCGGACGCGAACAGTTCTTCAAATCAGTGCGGCGGTTATGGTTGGGGTACGGCACCCGCTCGAACAGTCACTCTCCCGACCACTTTCACTCAAGTCGTGTCTCGCATGGCGTGACGAGTAGGGCGCGGGGATGCCGGCCAGTCATCCAGGAAGGACCAACTATCCCCGTATCACGTGTGGAGGTGGTCAGATGGACGACGTCACGATGCCCGAAGCGGTGGCCGAAGCGGTCGAAGCGACCCCGGAAGTGACCGAAGCGGTGGCCGAGGTGGCCGAGGTGGTGGCCGAAGCGGCGGTGGACCCCGAAGCGGCCGGCGCGACCTGACGACTCTCCCGCGGTGAACCAGTGGCGGGAACCGCCGGGGGCGCTCACCCCGGCGGTTCACCTGTTGGCGGCTCACTCCACCGTCACGCTCTTGGCCAGGTTTCGCGGCTTGTCCACGTCGCACCCACGCAGCAGGGCGATCTCGTAGGCCAGCAGTTGCAGCGGGATGCTGCACACGATCGGTTGCAGGTGTTCCGGCACGTCGGGCACCATGATCAGGTCGTCGGCGACGTGATCCACCTCCGCGTCGTCCGGGCTGCACACGGCGATCACCGGCCCGCCGCGCGCCTTGATCTCCTGCATGTTGCTCATCACCTTGTCGAACACCTGCCCGCGGGGCACCAGGAACACGCTCGGCGTGTCGGCGTCCACCAGGGCAATCGGCCCGTGCTTCATCTCGGCCGCCGCGTACCCCTCGGCGTGGATGTAGCTGATCTCCTTCAGTTTCAGCGCCCCCTCGAGCGCCGCCGGGTAAAGGTACTGCCGGCCGAGGTAGAGGCAGTTCCGCATGTCGGCGTACTTGCGGGCGATGTCCTTCACCCGGTCGTGACAGCGGAGCGTCTCGCGGATGATGTCGGGCAGGGCTTTCAGGTCGTCGATGATCCGCTGCCCCTGCGTGCTGGACAGGTGCCGGGTGCGGCCGAAGTAGAGGGCCAGCATGGTCAGCACGGTGCACTGGCTGGTGAACGCCTTCGTGCTGGCGACGCCGATTTCCGGCCCGGCGTGCAGGTACACCCCGCCGCACGCCTCGCGGGCGATGCTGCTGCCGACCGTGTTGCAGATGGCGAGCGACGTGTGCCCCATCCGCTTGGCTTCGCGCAAGGCGGCGAGCGTGTCGGCCGTTTCGCCTGACTGCGTGATGGCGAGGATGACGGTGTTTCGATCAATCGGCGGGTTGCGGTAGCGGAACTCGCTGGCGTACTCCACCTCCACCGGCATCCGGGCCAACTCTTCAAACAGGTACTCGCCCACCAGCCCGGCGTGGTAGCTGGTGCCGCACGCGGTCATGATGACCCGCTCGGTCGCCCGCAGTTGCTGGGCGGTCAGGTTCAGCCCGCCGAAGTGGGCGGTGGCGTCGTCGGAGTCCAGTCGGCCGCGCATGGCGTTGGCGATGGCCTCGGGCTGCTCGTAAATCTCCTTCAGCATGTAGTGCGGGTAGTCGCCCTTGCCGGCGTCGTCGTCGCCCAGGTAGTGCTGGATGTCCTGCACGGTCACGTCCGCGGTGTCCATGTCCTGGTTGCGAATGACCCAGCTCTCCGCGTCCAGTTGGCAGATCTGCCGGTCGTTCAGGTAGACCACCTTGTCGGCGTACCCGGCGAGGGCCGACGCGTCCGACGCCAGGAAGTTGCCGTCGTCGCCCAGGCCGATGACGAGCGGGCTGCCGAGGCGGGCGCCGACCAGCACGCCCGGTTCGTGCTTGCACATGACCGCCAGCCCGTAGGTCCCCTTCACCAGTTCCACCGCCCTCCGCACGGCCAGCAGCAGATCGCCCTCGTAATAGCGGGCGATCAGGTGGGCCAGCACTTCGGTGTCGGTGTCGCTACGAAAGACCACGCCGTCGGCCTGGAGTTTCTGCTTCAGGTGCAGGTAGTTCTCGATCACCCCGTTGTGGACGACGGCGATGGTGTTGTCCGCGCTCATGTGCGGGTGGGCGTTGGCGTCGGTCGCCCCACCGTGCGTCGCCCAGCGGGTGTGGCTGATGCCGTAGGTGCCGGCGGCCGGCTGGGTGCTGAGCAACTTCTCCAACTCGGCCAGCCGCCCCGCCCGCCGCCGCAGGTGCAGGCTGCTGCCCGTGCCGGTGATGAGGCCGGCGCTGTCGTACCCGCGGTACTCCAGGCGCTTCAGGCCGTCGACGAGAATGGGGGCCGCTTCCCGCTGGCCGGTGAACCCGATGATGCCGCACATGATGAGACCCTCCCTGGGCAGGTTTTGTGAAGAGTAGCCACGAGTCGGAGGCGAACGCGGGGGACCTTCCCCGCACTCGTCTCCGACTCGCGGCTACGACGGTGACACCACCACTTCGCCTCGCTCACTCACTACCCGCAGGCCGCACCCCTCGTACAGGGGCCGGAGAGACTCCTTGCTGGTGAGCATCACATACGGCGCGCGGTGCAGGTACGCCTGGGAGAGTGTGGCCTTGACGAGCTTGGTCGCCACCCCTTGCCCGCGGGCGGCCGGGTGGACGACCACGTAGTCGATCTGCCAGTTGACAGGGGCGGACACGAGCAGGAAGCCGGCCGGGTCGCCGTCGGCGGTGCGGGCCACCGCCACGAACGACACGCACGGCCAGATGGAGAGGAACTTGCTACGGGTACGGAACTGCGTGTCGATCAAGTCCCAAAAGGTCTTGCACGCCGGCTCGTCGGCCAGGAACTCCCGAACCGTCAGGAGGTCCACGCCGGGGTGCGGTGAGCCAGCCTCGGTCGGCTGGAAGATGTAGTACAGGTCGCGGTCCACGGTGTCGGCTCCCTCCTCAACGCGTTTTGCCCATTCCCTTCTCCCCTGGGGGAGAGGGGAACCGAAATCACTTCTGGGCGGCGAAGTCGGCCGGGAGGGGAGCCACCGGGCGGGTGAACAGGCCGTACTTCTTCATCTTTTTATACAGCGTCACCCGGCTGACCCCCAGCAGTTGAGCCGCCCGCGTGCGGCTGAACGCCGCCTTCTCGAGCGCCCGCAGGATGGCCGCCCGTTCGGTCGTCGCGTGGTTGTGCTTGAGCGTCCCCGGCGGCGCCGCCTCCCCCTCGCCGTTGGGCCGCACAGTGTGAACCATCGGGGGTAGGTGTTGCAACCGCAATTCGTCCGAGGTGCAGGTGAGCACCGCCTGTTGCAGTACGTTCTCCAGTTGGCGGATGTTGCCCGGCCACGGGAACGCTTCCAGCGCCCGCATGGCGTCCGGGTGAACGCCCTGAATCTTCTTGCCGAACCGCGTGCCGTACCGGGCGATCACCCCCCGCACCAGCGGCGGGATGTCGTGCGGGCGTTCCCGCAGGGGCGGCAGGCGGAAGGCCAGCACGTGCAGGCGGTAGTACAGGTCGGAGCGGAATGCCCCGCGCTCCACCGCGTCGGCCAGGTTCCAGTTGGTGGCGGCGATGATGCGGGCCTGACAGATGTGCGTCTCGTTCCCGCCGACCGGCTCGTACTCGCCCGTCTCGATCACCCGCAACAGGTTCGCCTGGTGTTCGAGACCCAGAGTGTCGATCTCGTCGAGCAGCAGCGTGCCCGTGCCGGCGGCGGCGAACTTGCCCAGTTTGGAGCCGTCCGCCCCGGTGAACGCCCCCTTCACATGACCGAAGAACTCGCTGGCGATCAGGTTCGCACTCAGCGCCCCGCACGCCACGGGCAGGAACCGCTGCCCCGCCCGCGACGAGCAGTCGTGAATGAGCCGGGCCAGGTGTGTCTTGCCGGTCCCCGTTTCGCCCTCGATCAGAACGGTCACGTCGTGCGTGGCGGCGATCTCCAGTTGTTCGGCGAGCGGGGCCAGACTGGGGGTGAGGGTGAGCAGGGTCGAGCGGATGCGGTCGCCGACGGTCTCGTGCGCCGGGTCCGGGAAGGCGGGTCCGGGCACCACCGCCCGCCGCACCCACGTGTTCAACTCGCGGGTGTGGCCGGGCCAGCTCAAGTTGGCCTCCAGGAAGGTTCCCAGGGCGTCGATCCGCTTGCCCTCGGCGAACCGCTCGTTGGCCAGCACCGCCAGCCGCGGCGGGAACTGTTGCAGCCGCAACTCGCGCACCGCCGTCTCGATGCGGTCGGCGTCGTGCGGGTCGGAGGCGAGCAGCAGCAGCACCCCGTCGGTGTCGCGGCGGACGACCCGGTGCAGGTCGTCGAACCGCACGTGCGGGGCATTCAACAGGAAGGTCTTGTGCAGGTGGGTCTGCACCAGTTGGGCGAACTGGTGGTCGGACCCGACGAGCAGCATCCGGCGATGGAAAGTCATGTTCGGCGTGACTCCGCTCCACGGCATGGGGCCGCGGGGTCGGGGGTGGAACGCGGACGGGGCACAGGGCGGTGGGGAAAGGACCGGCGGGCGGTTCGCCCAGCAAATCCTTCGCCCACCCACGGCTTGGGGGGAGACCGCGACGGGGGACCCACAGCGAGATGAGGGGGATGCTGTGGGGAAATCCCACCGGCGTTAACCGGTGGGAGCGGCGAATCAACCGTAGTGAACGCCGACAGGGGGTGCAAACGGGTGCTGGCAAATTCCGCGAAACCGATACAGTCGGACTCGTGAAAATTACGGGATGCCGCGAACGATGATCGGCCCGAGCACCTGAGTCACCCGCACCGGCAGCTTCTGCCACAATTCGATGGCCCGGCGATACCGCGGGTTGTCCGGCCGCATCTCGCCGGCGTCGCCGTTCAACAAGTGGTACTGCCACGCGGCCGGGTGCGGCTCCGCCCCCCACTGCCTTTTGAACTTGAACGTCGGCCCGTCGGTCGTGCTGCGGCCGAAGTCGAACACCTTCTGCCCGCGTTCGACCGCGCGGTCGATCAGGTGGCGGTACATGAGCATGTTCGCGCACGTCGGGTTGTACGCCCTCAGCGACGACGCCGTGGGCACCTCCGTCACCCCAGGCCCGTGCAGCAGCAGCGCGACGGCGATGGGCTTGGGGCCGTCACTCAGCACGCACAACTCGGCGTGGGCGGGGAAGGTGTGCAAGATGGCGGCGAACAGGCTTTTACCGAACACAGGCGTGCCGAGGTCGCGCATGTTCTCGCTCAGGACCGCGTAGAACGGCTCGAGCAACTCCATCCCGCCCCAACTGATGGTGAAGTTGTTCTTCTCCCCCTTCCGCACCTGGTTCCGCACCTTCGTGTCGTACTGCTTCCACAGCACGTCCGGGCAGGTGGGGAGCGTCAGCCGCATGTGAACCTTGCTGGCGTTCGTGACGGTCAGTCGCGGGTGGTCGATGGGCGTCTCGTGCCGCAGTTCGAGGTGTTTGGCGTTCAGTTCGTCGGCCAGTTCCGCCGCACGGCTGACGAGCGCGGCCTGCACGTCCGGCGACTCGGCGATCACCCCGTTACTATTCAGGTACGGCAGGCTGACCAGGAAGCGGCCGAACAGCGGGGTGTCGAGGAAGGACAGCGGCAGGAACCCGCAGGTGCGGCCGGCGGCGCGGGCCTCCAGAGCGAACCCCTCGTGCCCGAAGGCCGAGCGCAACACGGTCAACCACGCCGGGTGGCGGCCGAGCGGGGCGGGCGTGCGGGCGAACACGAACTCCGCCAACGGGGGCAGCGCCGCCGCCAGCCCGCGGCCGGTGTGCGTCCAGATGCTCAGGGTGTCGGTCATCGAGCGGATCATCGGTTGCGGCCCAACAGGGCGTCGTACTCCGTGGCCAGGGTCTTCATTCGGGCGGCGAAGCTGTACCGCGTTTCAATCGTAGTGCGCCCCGCGGTGCGAAATCGCTCGCGGGTGGCTTCGCTCGTCAGCACGCCGGTCAATGCTCCGACCAGTGCGGGCAAATCATCCGGCGGCACCAGCCGGCCGCTCTCACCATCGGCGATCAGCCGCGGGATGCCGGCGATGTTCGTGGACACGCACGGCACGCCGAGAGCCATCGCCTCCAGGAGCACGTTCGGCAAGCCTTCCCTCCGGCTGCTCAGGGCGAACACGTCCATGGCCTCGAACCACTGCCGCACGTCCGACTCCCAGCCGGGGAGTGCGACGCGATCCGACATGCCGAGTTCCGCCACCAGCCCTTCCAACCGCGGGCGGTCGTGCCCCTCGCCGACAACTGTCAGGCCGACATCGACACCGGCCGCGTTCAACTGGTGCACGGCGCGAATGAGTAGGTCGAACGCCTTCTCCGGTTCCAACCGGCCGACCGCCCCGATGTGGTGCCGACCGGTCGGCAGGTGCAACGCCGCCTTCGCCGCCGCGAGCGTCTGCTTGCGGGTGTAATCGACGGTATCGATGCCGTTTTCGAGCAGTAGCAACTTCGACTCCTTCACCCCCGCCACCCGGCACGCCTCCATCAGATCCGGCGACACGCAGTACACCCGCTCGTACCGCTTCAGGCAGAACTTGTCGATCTTGTAGTACAGCGGCGTGCGGGCGGTGTGGTGAACCCAGCCGTGGACCGTCGTCACCAGCTTCATCTTGTGGAACGGCTTCAGGGCGAGGCCGAGGGCGTTCGTCTTGTAGTCGTGCCCGTGCCACACCGCCACGTTGTGTTCGCGGCACACCTTCAGCAACGCCTTCATCACGCTCAGGTCGGTCGGCCCGCGGTCGGGGATGGAGACGAGCGGGGCGTTGTACCGCTTCGCCTTTGCTTCGATGTCGGCGTACCCCGGATCGCCCGGCGGGTGCAGGTAGCCGCAGAGCATCGAGTAGCCGAGTGGTTCGAGGAACCGCGGCGAGTTCAGGATGGTCTTGTCCGGCCCGCCGCCGGAGCCGGTGACCACGCGGGTGTCGAAGATGACTGGAGAAACGCTCGGTTCCCCTTTGGCACTCAATAGTTGTGGCTGAGTCGGAGCGGGTAGTGTTGTATTGGACATCACTTCCCCATCCGGCGGTAAGCTTCTTCGATCTCTTCCCAAGTGGGAAACGGCTTGTCATCCCAATTCCGTAGTGGGAGAAAGCCGAAGCATTCGATCAGCACACGAAGGCTCTCTGTGCCACCAAACGGATATGCGTGGGCACCGAATCGCAGTTTCGCTTTATCCGTGGACACCATCTCGCAAGCGATCAGGTCGTATTCGCCGTTGTAAAGGGCGTGAATCATAGACCAGAAGTCCCAACCCGACGGCCCACCGCACACGCCAGCCGGCTTGCCGGGATCGCTGTCCAACCAGCGGAAGTAACGTTTGGCGTCGTCGTCGAAGTGGTTCAGCCAGTTCGGGTCTTCGTCGTCGAAGGTGTCAGTGGCTTTCGCCAGTTTGAGGGTGCTGAACACGGTGCGGAGTTGCTCGAACCGCGGGCCTGATTGGGCGGCAAACTCGATCGTAAGTTCCCGCAGCACGTGACCCATGGCTCTCCCCTCACCCGGTTCTGTTGCTCCGCAACCTGAACCGACCTCTCCCCAGCGGGGAGAGGTGGTGTGGTTTGTCTTTCCGTTTTGCTCACCGATTTCGCCAACCAGTCCCACCTCTCCCCGCT
>JANNDF010001080.1:0-6677 GCA_031387445.1 Planctomycetia bacterium | reverse complement strand
ATAGCCGCTGCCCCAGCAGGCATTGCCACCACTTGGCCCCTTGCTGCCGGTGCTGAACACCACGTAGCCGGGCAGGTCGTTGCTCTCGCTGCCCAGGCCGTACAGGGTCCACGCGCCGAACGCCGGCCGGCCGAACTGCATCGCCCCGGTGTTCATCATCAGTTGGGCGGGGGCGTGGTTGAACGCATCCGTCGTCATGCTCCGCACGATGCACAGGTCGTCCGCGATCCTGGCCGTGTGCGGAAGCAACTCCGAAATCTCCGCCCCGCTCTGCCCGTATTTGGCGAACTTGAACTTCGGCCCGAGTAGCTTGCTGTTCGGGTTGATGAACGCCGCTCGATAGCCTTCGAGCAGCTTCGGCGGGGGCAGTGTGCCGTCGAGTTCCTTCAGCTTCGGCTTGTTGTCGAACAGCTCCAGGTGGCTCGGCGCGCCGGCCATGAACAGGTAGATGACCCGCTTGGCCTTCGGCTTGTGGTGCGGTTCCTTCGCCGCAAGGGGGTTGGTGCCACCCTTGTCCGCCGCGTACCCGTCGGCGTGCATCAGGGCCGCGAGGGCGGCGGACCCGACACCGACCCCGCACTGTTGCAGGAACCAGCGGCGGGCGACGGCGGGCGGCAGGTGCGGGGTGAGCATGGGAGAGGTCGCGTCAGGGGGTGAGACGGTTGATCCAGCGTCGGTCATGTTGCCGGGCGTGGGTAATGGCAATCACCCGGATGTCGTTGCCCGCAATGTAATAATTGACACGGTAGCAGTAGTGAGGGATTTAGTATTCCCGCACCTCGTACCCGGCGGGAGCGTTCGCCACCGGCGAATACAGATGAGGTGACGCCTCGATCCGGTCCATCGCTGTCTCGATCGCCGAATCGAGGCCGCCGACATGCCGGTACTGCCGACGGACGACGAACCAAGTCAGCGCCGCCGCCCAGTCGGCGTACGCCGGTGGTAGGACGAGAAAGTTCACAGCTCGAACCCGTGCTGCTCGCGGAGGATTTTCCGGACCTGTTCTTTCGCCTCTTCGCGGGTGAGGCCAACGACCCTCCCGGACTCGGCGTCCTCGATCCGCCGTTTCAATTCGGCCATCAACTCCTCCTCCGTCCGCGAATCGGGCGGGGGCATCTCGGCCGAGTCGATCAGTTCGACCAACTCGTCCTTCTGCTCGTCGGTCAGGGCGTGAACCCGCTCGATCAGGTCGGCGGGGATGCCCGTGCGCGTGGCGGTCGGCGTCATGGCGGGTCTCGGAAGTCAGGCTTCCTCATTGTCCGCGTTCATCGGCCGAAGAGCAACGGCGAGAGTGGCGTTCCACCCGCCGGTTCGTCGGCTACACTAACCGCCCGGCGTCCGTCTCCCCGGTCGCCGGCCCGAGACCGCCCCTTGAGCATCCTGCCGTTCACTTCCGCTGACCCCGCCGCGTCCGAACCGCTGGCGTTCGACGACCTGGTGAACTACTTCCGCGCCGGGGCCAAGCCGCGGTCGGCGTGGAAGGTCGGGGCCGAGTTCGAGAAGTTCTTGCTCGACCGCGACACCGGCCGCATGGTCAGCCACGACGAACCCGGCGGCATCGGCGAGGTGCTTCGGGCGCTCGCCGACCGATTCGGCTGGCAGCCGCTGTCCACCGGCAGCCGGCTGGTGCTGCTCGGTCGCGACGGGGCGAACGTGAGCATCGAACCGGGCGGACAAGTGGAGTTCTCCACCCCGCCGCTGCTCAGTTTGAACGAGCTGGCCGACCAGTTCCTGCGGCACGTCACCGAACTGAAGGCGGTGGTCGATCCGGCCCGGCGGGCGTGGGTGGCCGCCGGCATCACGCCGTTCGCTCGCGTGGAAGACATCCCTCCGCCGGTTCGCCGCCGCCACCGCAGCATGGCCGAATTCCTGCCCGCCCGGTGCAAGACCGCCTCGCACATGATGAAGGCGACGGCCAGCACGCAGGTGGCCTTCGACTACGCCGACGAGGCCGACGCCGTGCGGAAGTTCGCCGTCGCCCTCACCCTCGGCCCGGTGGTGAACGCCGTGTGGGGGAACAGCCCGCTGTACGGCGGGCGGCCGACCGGGTGGGCGTCGTACCGCGGGTGGGTGTGGCTGGGCATGGATGCCGACCGGAGTGGATTACTTCCGCAACTGCTGGCCGAGGGGCTGAGCTTCGAGCGGTGGGCGAACTACCTGCTCGACGTGCCGATGCTGTTCGTGGTGGACGGGCGGGAGTACAAGCCGGCCGGCGGGCGGACGTTCCGCCAGTTCTGGCAGCACGGCATCGACGGCCGCTTCCCCACCCGCACCGACTGGGAGGTTCACATCACCACCGTGTTCCCCGAGGTGCGGCTGAAGCACTTCCTGGAAGTGCGCGGGGCCGACGCCAACCCGCCCGCGTTAGCCCTGGCGGTGCCGGCGGTGTGGAAGGGCCTGCTGTACAGTGACACCGCGCTGTCAGCGGCGGCCGAGGTGGCGAAACGGTTCCCGCCGGACCAGTTGTGCGACCTGTTCGAGGCGGTGGCCCGGCGGGGGCTGGCGGCCGAGTTCGCCGGCCGGCCGGTGCGGGAGTGGGCGAAGGAGGTGGCCGACATCGCCGCGGCCGGGCTGCCGGGCGACGAGCGGCGGTTCCTCGACCCGGTCTTCGCCGTGTTGGACGCGGGGAAGTCCCCCGGCATGGGGTGGGACGCGGACCGCGCGTTCACACCGGCCGAGGTGCTGTCGGGGTTCGAGTACACATGAAGTAGGCACCCCATGCACTCGCACTACCCGCGGATCGAACTGCCCATCAGCATCGACCAGTTCCACACCCTGCCGCGGAACGCGGCGTACAAGTACGAGTACTTCGACGGGCGGGCGGTCCTCTCCCCGCGGCCGAAGGCGTCCACCGGTGTGCTCGACCTCGCCCCCATGCCCACCTCCGACGAGTACGACATCCGCCCGCTGCCCGCCGCTGATATCCCCTGGCTCGCCGACCTGTTCTGCCACGCCAGCGCCCACACCCAGCCGTTTCAGTCGCTCACGCACGAGCAGGCCCGACTCGCCGCCGCCGACGCCATCGACCAGACGGCCAGCGGTGGCGACGGTCCGGTCATCGAGCCGGCCTGCTTTCGCGCGTTCGCCGAACGCCACAACGACCCGGTCGGGGCGATCCTGGTCACGCTCGTACCGCCGGAGATTCTCACGCAACCGTTCGCCGGCCTGTGGAAGGAGAAGCCGCCGGCGGACGCGATCGACCGGCGGTTGGGCGTGCCGCACTTGACGTGGGTGTTCGTGAACTGGTGGGAGGCCCGCCGCGGGTTCGGCACGGCGCTGCTCGCTCATGCCGTGAACGCGCTCCTGAAGATCGGGTTCACGCAACTGGCGAGCACGTTCGCCCTCGACAACGGCCCGAGCCTGCTGTGGCACTGGCGGAACGGCTTCCGCCTGCTCCCGCAGATGAGTGCCTGGCGAACCGCACCGACGGGGTGAGCCGGATGAGTTTCAATCTCACCACTTCCCCCCTGCGACGAACTCCCCGACGGGCCACTACGGCCGGCCCGTTCGCCCCACCGCCGCCGATTCCGACGAGTTGATCTGCTCCAGCGCGAACGCCGCGCAGTCGCTCCGACGGGTTTCGACTGTGTTCGCGGCCTGCGTCCGGCGTACCCCAGGTGCGGGTTGATCGCCCAACACGAGCGGCCGGGGTCAACCCGGCCGCTCGTGTTGACCGCCAGCGGAGCGGGGCGGCGACACTCCTGCTACTTCGCCTTGCCGGTGCGGAACACCAGCAGGTACGGCAGTGACGGGTTCTTGTCGGCGTCCACGAAGCTGTTGAACTTGCCGCCGTTGATCCACACCGCGTAGGTGGTCTCGGGTTCCAGCTTCACCGCCAGCGTGCAGGTCTTCTTGTCCTTGTCGAAGGCCGGGACGTTCTCCCCGCTCGGCAGGGCGGCCCCGCGGCCGGTGTCGGTCGCCCAGCTCCAGCTCTTGTTCATCATCTCCTTGCTGAACGTCACCCGGATTTCCTTCAACCCCGGATCGACCGCCTCGTCGCCGGCCGCCGGCATCGTCTTCACCACCACCGGCGGGGCGTCGGACACCTTTTTGTCGCCCCCTTCGGGCTTATCCGCTTTCGCCGCGACCTTCTCCGCCGGCTTCTCGGTGGGTTGTTTGCCGTCACCCGCGGCGACCGCCACGGTTGCGGTCAGCCCGCAGGCGAACAGACCGGCCACCGCCCAGGCGATCAGTTTTCGTTTGGTGGTCATGGCTCGGATCACTCCTTCGGAAAGGGATTAACCGTGCTCCGACGACACCGCCCCGGCTCGCGCGTCGGGGAATGCCGCCGGCGTGCAGAGTTAGCGTAGTGCGCCGGTGGCGCGGAATTTGCCGGTGGATACTGGCACCCGCACCGTTCGGCGGGACACTTCACACCAGGGGTATCACCCGTGACCCGTCTGCTCTCGTTCTCCGCCGTGACAGTCGTCCTGCTGTTCGCCGCACCCGCCTACGCCGACCACGAACACGACAAACACGCTCAGGAGTGTGCCAAGGCGTGCGACGACTGCGCCCGCGTGTGCGAGGCGTGCAGCTCTCACTGCGCGAAGCAACTGGCCGACGGCAAGAAGGACCACCTGACCACCCTGAAGACGTGCCAGGACTGCGCGACCGCGTGCTCGGCGGCCTCGGCGGTGGTCGCCCGCCAGGGGCCGTTCAGCACCCTGATGTGTACCGCGTGCGCCGAGGCTTGCAAGCTGTGCGGCGACGCCTGCGAGAAGGTGAAGGACGACAAGATGATGAAGGAGTGCGGCGACGAGTGCCGCAAGTGCGAGAAGGCGTGCCGCGAGATGCTCAAGCACGCCGACCACAAGTGACGTGACCGCCGCCAAATGCCGAACCCCAGCCCGGATGGGCTGGGGTTCGGCATTTGGTGGTCACTTCCGCTTCACCACCACCACCACCTTGCTGAAGGTGGCGTCGGCGGGCAGGGCGTCCAGCTTCTCGCCGACCGACCACTTTTTGTCCGTCGCCACCGCCACCACCGCGAACCACTCGCCCGCGCCGGCCGTGTCCTCGCCGAACTGGGCGTCGGCCGAGATCGCCTCGCCGTCTTTCGACACCTCGCCTTGCGCCCACCAGTCCTTGCCGGCGTCGCCCTTGGCGCCGAGCGGGCAGACGACGAAGTACACGTTCCGCTTCTCGCCCTTCGTCACCTTGCCCGCGAGCGTCGCTTTCAGGTCCACCGTCGTCGGCTTGGCGTCCTTTGCCGGCGGGGCCAGGTCTTCCTTTTTGGGGGCCTTCTGATCGACCAGCCCGACATCGACATCGGCAGCGAGGGTGCATCCTGCGAACAGGGCCGCAGCGACCAGCGGGAGAACGAAGCGCATGGGAGAGTCCTTGGAGGGTGGGGGAAATGAAGTAGCCGCGAGCCGGAGGCGAGCGAGTCGGACTTCCGACGCGCTCGCCACCGGCTCGCGGCTACGGGGTTACTTCTTCTTGCCTTGCAGCTCGTCGGCCAGCCAGGCGGCGTTGTACACCTTCCGCAACCCCTCGATGATGGCGCGGCTGTCCACGCTCACCGCGCGGGCCACCTCGCCCTCGTACAGGAAGTCCAGGGCCAGGCTTTGGATGTTCCCGTCGAAGATCAGCCCGACCACCTCGCCCGCCTTGTTCACCACCGGGCTGCCGCTGTTCCCGCCGATGATGTCGGCCGTGCTCACGAAGTTGAACGGCGTGGTCAGGTCCAGGCTCTGCTTCTTCTCCTCCCACCGCTTGGGCAGTTCGAACGGGCCCTTGTTCTCCTGCTGCTTGCTCCGCTCGTACAGGCCGGCGATGGTGGTGAACGCCGGCACCTTTTTGCCGTCCTCCGTGTACCCCTTCACCGCCCCGTAGCTGAGCCGCAGGCTGAAGGTGGCGTCCGGGTAGGTGTTGCCGGCGTCCATCGCCCCGCGGGCCTTGGCCAGCACCGCGCTCGCCTGCCGTTTCGGCTCGTCCACCTCGTTCTCCATCTTCTTGCGAATGGCCCGGCTCGGTTCGTCGATGATCTTGGCCAGCGCGACCATCGGGTCACCCTCCGGCGCTTCCGCTGCTTTGAACCACTTCTTGCGGGTGGCCGCGTCGGTCACTTTCGTTTTGCTCACCACCTCGTAGGCTCGCTCGCGGGGCGACTTGCCGGCCAGCGCCTTCTTCACCAACTCGTGGTCGGCGCCGAAGGTGGTGGCGAACAGGGCGAGCGAGTCGGCCAGCCGCAGGGTCTCGTACTCCACGTCGAGCGGTACCGGCGAGGAGAGGGATTCCTCCAGGGCGGCCAGTTGGGTGGCCCCGAACTCCGGCAGGCGGTCCTTGGCCTCCTTCTTGCTCTCGTCGGCGAACCGCAGCAGGGTGCGGGCGTACCCGAAGGAGTCACTGTTGAACCCGCCGCGGCCTTCCAGCAGGGTGGCTTCTTTCAGGTACTCGGCCCGCTTCTTCTGCGCCGCCGCGATGGTGTCGAACGCCTTTAACCCGGCCTCCTTCTCCGCCGCCGGCAGCTTCTCGATGTACGCCCGCAGCTTGGCCTCCTCCGCCTTCTTGGCCGCCATGATCTTCGGGTCGAGCAGGGCTTGCAACCCGCCGATGCGGGCCTTGCGGCTGTTCTGGACGCCGAACAGATCGTCCTTGACGCGGCGGCGATTCTCCTCGGTCCGCTCCGCCCACGACCCGAACGCCACTTCCAGACGGTTCAGCCGCTGCAAGGC
>JANNDF010001059.1:0-10169 GCA_031387445.1 Planctomycetia bacterium | reverse complement strand
CGGGGGTGGCGATTCCAACCACCCCCGGCATCACTGCCGGGGTTCACCGGATCACTCACTTCTTCTTGAACAACTTGTCCAGCCCCTTCTTCAGCGCGTCGTCGATCAACTCCTGCCCCTTGTCTTGCACCGCCTCCTTCGCCGCCCCTTTCAACACCGCCTGCAACTGCCCCCGCATCCCGTCGCTGTCCAGTTGCGGCTTCGCCAGAGTGCCCTTCACCTTGACGCTGATCTGCTGTTTCGCCACCAACTTCTGAAGCGCCGGCTGGTTCGGCAACAGCTTCTCCGCGATCGTCCCGCCGACCGGCACCGACACGGTCAAATCGAGTGTGCCGTCCGTGCCCACACTCCCGCTCGTCGTCACCGGCGTGCTGCCCACCAGGAAGGTGAAGTTCGAGTGCGTCACCCGCCCGTTCTTCATCTCGATGGGGATGGCACTCCCCTTCTGGAGTTGCACCGACGGCGACTTGATGTCGAGCACGTCCAGAATCTGCGTGACGACCGGGCTTGGCGACACCGCCCCTTCGTGGATGGTGAGCGTGCCCCTGAAACTGCCGGCCGCCGGGTCACTCAGCGGAAAGCCGTTCTCGCCCAGGTCGAACGACACCACCCCGTCGGCCTGCGCGCTGTTGGCGATGGCCGGCAGCGCGTAGCCCAGCGCCTCGGCACACACCTCGGGTGTCAGCTTCGCCTTCTCCACCACCCGACCGGACTTGAACGACAGGTCGTTCGCCCCCGGCAACAAGCGAAGCGTCGGCTCGGCGGTCACGGTGCCGCCGCCAAAGGTTGCCCGGATCGGCGTACTCGTCACCCGCCCGCGATCGGCGGTGGCGGTCAACTCGCCCTTGCCCACCTCGAACCCGTAGGCCCGCAGGCTCGTCCAGCCAAGCCCGGCGGTGCCGGTCAACCCGCTCATCTGCACCGTCACCGGCTTGCCACTCAGCACCGCACCACTCGCCTTGAATGCCTTCGTATCCTTCCCGCTCGCCGACGCCGACTTGCCCAGATACTGCTTGAGCAGCGGTTCCACCTGGGCGAGGTCGTACCCGAGCGTGCCACTCACATCCAGGTTCGCCTCGGTACTCAACCGGGCGATGGTGCCGGTGCCACTCACGGTCAACCCGTCGCGATCCACCACGGCGTTCGTCAGCGTCAGCGTGTCGGTGAAGAACTGGTAACCCACGCCTCCCTTCACCTTCACCCACGGCTCGGCCCAGGAAGGCGCCTGCGGCGGGCCGAACGCGAACTTGTCGATCGCCAGATCGACGGTGAAGTTCAGCTTGTCGAAGGTGGGGGCGACCACACTCACGGCGCCGGTGGCCGTCCCGCGGAACTGGTCCGACAGGTCGCGGGCGGACTGCAATTGCAGGGTCTTTTGCACGCGGTCCAGACGGGCGACGACGTTCGCGTTGCCGCTCATGCCGTACTCGCCCTTGTTGTTCGGCGTGATGTCCAGTTTCGCCACCGCCCCGCCGATCGTCTCGCTGGCCACCGCCGTGCGGGTGAACGTCACCGTACCCGCCTTCGGGTCGAACACGATTCGGCCGTCCGGCTCGACGGTGTCGATCCGGAGGGTCGGCTCGTCGATGGCCAGCCCGCACCCGCGGTAGTGGGCGTTCGTCACGGCCAGTTTCACCTTCTCGGCAGAGATCACTTTGCCCAGAGTGACCACACCGGTCACCTCGGTGGCGGTCCCGCCGATGGCCCAATCACTCGGCCAGCCGACCAGCTTGCCCACCCGCCCCCGCCACTTGTTCAGGTCGCCGGTGAGCGACACACTCGCCTTGCCGGAGGCGAACGCGGTCACGTCTGACACCGGTTCGAGCAGAACAGCACCCAGCGTGTCGGTGCCGGCGGTCACGTTCGCCCGGCCCGAGTCGATCCGCACCACCCCGCCCCTGATGTCCCCGTCGGCGGTGGCGAACAGTTTCACGTTTGGGTCAGCCACCAGCACGCCGGAGTTGTCGCGGACGACCAGGTTCAGCACCGACCCTTCCGCGGTGAGCGTGTACCCGCCCCGCGGGTTGGGTTGCACCTTCACCTCGAACTCCTGCGCGTACCCCTGTAACTTCAGGCCGTTCAGGTCGAACAGGTCTTCGAGGTGCTTGCTCAGCACGTCCAGGCTGACGTTCGCCTTGGCTCGAAATGACTCCGGCCCGCCCTGTGCTCTCGCGCCGATGAAGTCGGACGACACTTGCAGGTCGTCGAACTCGGGCAGGCCGTCCGGCCGCACCCGCCCGGCGAACGCCACCGCCAGCGGTTGATCCCACGCCACCGCCCGCCCGCCCGAAACGCCCTCGATCTTCGACGTGGCCACCGACCCGCTCCACGTCACCCCGTTCGGCCCCGGCGTGCTCGCCAGTTTCGCCACCACACGCCCGCGGGTGAGTTCAGTGCCCGGCTTCAGCCGCAGCAGGCCGGGGGCCGTGTTGCCCAGTTTGGCGAGGTCGATGTCGGCGTCGAACTTCAGGCCCGGCTGGTTGAGTACCGCTTGCGACGCGGCGGCGGTGTCATACTCGCCGGCAAAGCTGACAGTCCCCACGTCGCACGTCACACTCAGCTTCACCACCTTCAGCGACTTCCCGTCGCAAGTCACGGACAGCGGCATGTCAGCGGACGCCAGTTTCACCGGCTTGTCGCCGAGCTGCGAGGCGGAGACGGTCACGTCGGAAACGCTCACGGTGCCGTCGGCGGTGAACGACGGCAAGCCCTTCTCGTTCGCCGCCCAGGTGGCGACGAGCTTCGATGTCAATTTGCCGCTCGCGGAAATGTCCGGGGCGACGTGCCGCAGCGCCGGGGCGAGTGAGGCCAGGTCGAATCCGCTCGCGTCGAGGGTCAGCTTGTTCTCACTGCCGATCTGTCCTTCCGCTGTCACCGCCCCACCGGCAGAGGCACTGAGTTTGAACGTGATCGGCTCGCCGCCGGCCGGGATGGTCGCCGTACCGCCCACCGCGGTCAGTTCGGTCGTCTGCTTGCGAGCCACGTCGGTCAACCGTACCGTGCCGTCGGTCACTTCCACCGCCACGGCGGGCCGGGTGCCGCTGCTCGGCCCGTCGAGGTACTTGGCGAACGCCTGTTGCACGTTCGTGGTGCCGTTCTCGAAGGCGATCTCGGCCCGCGGCTGTTCGAGTCGGATCGTACCCAGGTCCGAGCGGTTCATCAGCAGTTCGAGAAGCGACTTCGACGTGCTGACCCGCTTCGCCACGGCCAGTTCCCGCCCGCTCACTTCAGTCACTTTCACGTCGAAGGCTTCAATGGGGTGGAGCCAGTTGAGCGACACCTCGCCGACGGTCACTTTGCCGGTCACGTCGGCGGTCAGGTCGGCAATGAATTGGTCCTTGTACGCCGACTTCGCTAGCACACCGGGGGCGAGCCAAATGCTCACGAGCAGCAGCACGAACAGTGTCAACAACACCCAACGGAGCCACCGACGCTTCTTTTTCGGTGCGGGTGTGCCCGAGGTGAGCGGAATGGTCACGGGACTGGCCATGGTGCGTCGTCCTGACGGGGAATTGCCGGCCGAAGTATAATCGGTTCGCCGGGTGGGGATACCCGGAATGGAATGCGGACGTGGTAGCGAAGGATATGCCGATTGGGCGGGTGCCGCGGATCAAACTACTTGCGAGATGACCTGCCCACGGGTGATGGGTAGCGGACGGCCGAGGGTGTCGGTGATTTCGCTCTCAAGCGGAATGCCGAGGGTGTGGTAGATGGTGGCCGTCAGGTCGTCGGGTCGCACGCGGCCGTCCACCGGATAGCCGGCGATCTTGTCACTCGACCCGTGGACCACCCCGCCCTTCACCCCGCCGCCGGCCAAGGCCACGCTGAACACGTTGCCCCAGTGGTCCCGCCCGCCGGCCCCGTTCAACTTCGGCGTGCGTCCCATCTCGCCGGTCCAAATCACCAGCGTGTCGTCGAGCATCCCGCGGTCGGCCAGGTCGTCCAGCAGGGCGGTGTACGCGGCATCCAACACCGGCATGAGCGCCTTCACCCCGGCCGAGTTGCTGCTGTGCGTGTCCCAGTGCCCGTTGTTCGGCGCCTTCTCCACGCGGGTCCAGTTCACCCGCACCAGCCGCACCCCGGATTCGATCAACCGACGCGCGAGCAGGCAGCTTTGGCCGAACCGCGTGCGCCCGTAGCGGTCCCGCAGTTTCGGCGACTCCTGGCTCAGGTCGAACGCCTTCTTCGCCCCCGTCGAACCGATCAGGTCGATGGCCTGTTGAGTACGGGCGGTGTACTCGGACGCCTGCGAATCGAGCCGGGCGAACGCGGAATCGAACCGGGCGAGCAGCGCCTGCCGGTCGGCGAACCGATGCGGCGACACGTCCGCGCTCGGGGTCATGCCTTCGGGCCGAAAGAGGGCCGCACTCGGGTCGCCGCTCAGCATCCACGGGTCGAACTTGCGGCCGAGGAAGCCGGCATCCTGACCCGGCCAGGTGATGTTGCCGTCGTTCGCCGCTTGCTCGGGCAGCGTGACGGCCGACGGCATCCCACCCACGTCCGGCAGCAGTTTCCGCACCACCGCGCCGAGCGCCGGGTGGTCGTTCGGGGCCGCGGGCTTCACGTTCTCCACGCTCATCGGGGCGTGCGGCAGCCCGGTACTCATGAAGTACCCGCTGCTGCTGTGGGCGTTGTCCTTCGTCTCGACGGCCCGCAGCACGGCGATGCGGTCGGTGTACCTCGCCGTCCGCACCATCGTCTCGCCCACCCGGTAGCCGGGCGTCACGGTGGGGATCGACTTCAGGTCGCCGCGGACTTCCGCCGGGGCGTCGGGCTTGTGGTCCCAGGTGTCTTGCTGCGGCGGGCCGCCGAGGAGGAACAGCAAGATGACGTTCTTCGCCTTCTTCGCCTTGGCTGCGTCCGAGGCACGCAACAAACCGGGCAGCGTGAGGCCGAAGGCGCCGAGGCCGCCGACGGTCAGCCAATCGCGTCGGGAGAGGCCGTCGCACAGGCGGGCGGGGGAGTGCGAAAGTGTGAGCATGGGGGAGATATGCTCGGGCGGGGTGGGAGGTGGAGTTTACCCCATCCGGACACGAGACGCGAGACGGGAGACACGAGAAAACGGGATGCCTCGCCTCTCGGAGTGTGTCATTCGACGCCAACGGCGTCGTTCCCCCAGCCCAGGGTTGAGGTGCGAAGCACCGACACCCTGGGAACGCCAAGCCATCAGAATGGGTTCGACCCCAACGGGGTCGTTCACCCAGTCGGTGAACGACCCCGTTGGGGTCGGTGCGGGGTGGCTCGTGTACCCAGGGTGTCGGCCCTACGGTCCTCAACCCTGGGCTGAGGGAACAACCCCTTTGGGGTTGATGCGATGGCCTCGTGCGATTCGACGTGGTCGCCCGCCCTACCGTTTCACCGGCATCTCGATGCACGCCGCCTTGCGGTCGCTCCGCACGTACAGCTTGCCGCGGGCATAGACGGCGTGATTCCACATCTTGCCGGGCACGGTCGGGGCGTTCGCCTCCTCCTCGTACTCGGCCGGGTTGCACTTCACCAGGAACATCTTGCCGTACTCGGAGGTGACGAGCAGTTGCCCGGCGTCGGCGAACAGCAGCACCTGCCCGTTGCCGTGCCGGCTGCCTTCGTCCCACTTCAACTTGCCGGTGGCCAGGTCAACGCAGATGAAGTTGGCCCCACTGAACCCGTAGAAGTAGCCCTGGTAGACCACCCCGTCGTTGAAGTACGGGGAGAACTTGCGATCGGTCTCCCACACCGTATCGACGGTCCAGGGAGGAGCGGACAGCGAGGAAACTGGACTCGGAGGAGTCACCTTGATTCGTCGTGTGCCCATCACCGTGCCGACCCCACTGGTGACGAGGAAATCGCCCTCACCGATCACCACCGGTTGCAGCGAGCGGTTGCCCCCGGCCATTTTCCACTCGTGCTGCCACAACAGTTTGCCGGACTCCGGGTCGAACGATTCGAGACCGTGGTTACTGAGCATGAGCAGGTGTTCGACCCCGCCGATGGTGACGAGTTGCCCCGACGAGTAGCCGTGCGTGGCGTTGCCCACGGCCCACTTCAACGAGCCGTCCTTCTCCGAGAACGCGGCGGTGCCCTTGTCCGGCACGCACACGATGACCAGACCGCGGGTGACGAGCGGGGACGACGCGTACCCCCAGAACGGCGACGGCGGCTTCGCCCCGGTCAGTTCGGCCGCGTTCACCTGCCACACCTTCTCGCCGGTGGCGGCGTCCAGGCAGCACAGTTGGGCGGTGGCCCCGAACGTGTACACCTTGCCGTCCTTCACCGTCGGCGTGGACCGCGGGCCGGCCCCGGAAATCTTCTCCTTGAAGAACGCCGGGTACGTGTGCGGCTTCTTCCACGCCGACTTGCCGCTGGCCGCATCCAGGCAGATGACCGCCTCGTCGTTCCCCTGCTGCTCCATCGTGTACAGGCGGTCGCCGACCACCACGAACGACCCCCACCCCGGCCCCACGTCCACCTCCCACACCTTCTTCGGTGCGGCGGTCCAGTCGGCGACGAGCGTCACGCCGGTGATCTTGTTGTCGCGGTTCGGCCCGCGGAACTCGGCCCAGTCGTCGGCCGACACCTTCACGTCCGATTTCACGTCCACGATCTCCCGCTTGATGTCCTTCGCCGCGTCTTCCGGCTTCTTGTTCCACCGCCAGCTCAGTTCGGGAATGAGCGAGCCGCTGGTGCCCTCGATGCGGACCGTGCCGAACGCCAGCCAGCCGAGCAGCAGGGCGAGGTACATGACCACCCGCCGCACGCCGCCGGGGAGCGGCAGCCCGAGCACTAGCCCGCCCACCCACAGGAGGAACACGAACGGGATGCCGTACACCATCACGCCCATCGGCGGCTGGCCCGGGGCATCAAGGCTCTCCTCGACGGCGAAGCCGGCGGCCGGGAGCAGGTAGAGCGCCAGGGGTAGCATCCGGTCCACAATCCCGACGCGAGAGAAGGCGGCCCACCACACGAACCCGCCGGTCGATGCGACCATCGCCCCCACCATCAGGAGCATGAACTGGGCGGTGCTCCGCTCGAACAGGAAGGCCGGCGCGATGAGCATGGCCAGCGACAGCACCAACACCAGCACCCCCGGCCAGATGCGGGGGCGGAAGGTGGGTTCGGCGGGCGGCTTCGGGACGAACGGGTTGTCGGACATGAGCGGGCATCCGGGAGACGGGAGCGGTCACGACGCCATACCTGGCCGACCAACCGCGATTACACTCGAAATCTTCACCGCTTGCGTGCGTGGGGTTGCACCACCCGCTCGCACGCTCGCAGCGCACACCATCAATACGTCGCCCGACCGCCGCTGATGTCGAAACAGAAGCCGGTGGTGAAGCTGCAATCGCCGCTGCTCAGGAAGTGGACGAGCGCCGCCACCTCGTCCGGCTTGCCGGTGCGGCCGAGCGGGATTTTACTCAACATCATGTTCACTTGCGCCGGGTCGAGCTGATCCAGAATGGGCGTCTGGATGACCGCCGGGGCGACGCTGTTCACGCAGATGTCGCCCTTGCCGATCAACTCCTTGCTCAGCGATTTCGTCAGGCAGATCACGGCCGCCTTGCTCGCCGAGTACGGGGCCATCTTCGGGTTGCCTTCCTTGCCGGCGATGCTGGCGATGTTGATGATGCGGCCGTACTTCCGCGCGATCATGCCCGGCAGCACCGCCTTGCAGCACAGCACCAGCCCGGTCACGTTGATGTTCATCACGAACTCCCAGTCGGCCCGCTCGCTCTCCCAGATGGGCACGTCACGGCCCGGCTTGCTCGCCACGCCCGCGTTGTTCACCAGGATGTCCACCGGCCCGGCCTTCGCCACGATCTCGCCGAACACGCGGTCGAGGTCGGCTTCTTTCGTCAGGTCGCCGACGAGCGGGACGCCGCCGATGGCCGTCGCCACCCGCTCGGCGTTTGCGGAGTTCATGTCGAACACACCCACCTTTGCCCCGCCCGCGGCCAACCGCCGGCAGATGGCCTCACCGATGCCCTGGCCGCCGCCCGTCACCACCGCCACCTTGCCGTCCAGCCGGAACAGGTTGTCCGCCATCGTTCGCCCCTCGGGAGAGTGTGAAAAGCCGATGGGTTACGAATACCCGCGGCGGCTGCGAACGGCCAACGGGCGGAGTTGGCGTTGTGCCCCCACTGTGCCCCGGCTATACGCCCGGCACGCGGGATTTGAATTCTTTCGCCACACGCACCGACCGGGGGGACGGGGATGCGGCGGGCCGTCAGCGTGGTTGCATTCGGCGTGGGGGCCGTCGCCTTCGGGCAGACACCTCCGCCCGCCGCGCCACCGCCCGCGCCGCGAGTGTTGATCGCCCAGTCCGGCATCACCCCGCCGCCCGAGACCGTTTACACCGCCACTCGCCCGCCGGCCCGACCCGCTTCCGAACCGGCCGACAACGTCTTCCCCATCACGCTCCCCGCCGCGTTGAAGTTGGCCGGCTCCCGCCCGCTCGACATCGCCATCGCCGACCAGCAGGTGACGCTCGCGTCGAAACTACTCGACCGGGCGAAGCTGGCGTGGGTGCCGAACGTGGTGGTCGGCATGGACTACTTCCGCCACGAGGGCGGGCAGCAGAACTTCGCCGGCGACATCGTCCGTAGCAGCCGCAGCAACTACATGGTCGGGGCCGGACCGAACGCCGTGATCTCCATCACCGACGCCGTATTCGGCCCGCTCGCCGCCAAACAGGATTTGAAAGCCCGCTCGGCGTACCGACAGGCGGTCGAGAACGACACGGCGCTCGCAGTGGTGGAAGCGTACTTCGCCACCCAGCAGGCCCGCGGCGAACTGGCCGGGGCGGTGCTGGCGGAAGAGAAGGCCCGCGAGGTGACGGAGAAGGCGGTGAAGCTGGCCGACGGGCTGATCCCGCCGTCCGAAGCGAGCCGAGCGAAGGTGGAACTGGCCCGCCGCGAGCAGGCGGTGGCGACCGCCCGCGAACGGTGGCGGACATCCAGTGCCGAACTGGTGCGGCTGCTGCGGCTCACGCCAGGCGTGCTGGTCGAACCGGTCGAAGACCCGTACCTGCCGGTGACGATCATCGACCCGAACGCGACGGCCGACACGCTGTTGCCCATTGCGATGGCTACCCGCCCGGAGTTGGTTGGCCAGCAGGCGCTAGCGCGAGCGTCGGCAGAGCGGGTGCGGCAGGAGCGGGCACGGCCGTGGCTGCCGAGCGTAGGCGTGCGGAGCGTTTCGACCAACCCGAGCGGGTCGCTGGCGTATGGCGGGTTCGGCGGCGGGCCGAACGGCACCACGCAGGCGTTCGGCAACCGGTTCGACATGAGCGCGCAACTGTTGTGGGAGTTCCAGGCGTTCGGCATGGCGAACCGCGTGAAGGTGGGCGAGCGGCGGAGCGAACAGCAGATCGCGGTGTTGGAACTGGCCCGCACCCAGGATCGCATCGCCGCCGAGGTGACCACGGCGTTCGCCCAGGCGAAAGCGGCGGGCGAGCGGCTGGCGAAGGCCGAGCCGGCGTTGCGGGAAGCCGTGGAGTTGGTGAACGAGAGCATGAAGGGGATGGGGCAGACGAAGCGGGTGGGCGACACGAACGTGCTGATCGTTCGCCCGCTGGAGGTGGTGGCGGCGGTGCAAATGCTGGCCCAGGCGAACGCCGATTTCTACGCGGCGGTGGCCGACTACAACCGCGGGCAGTTCCGCCTCTATCGGGCGATCGGCCACCCGGCCGGAGTTCTCAGCGGGGCGGTCGAGACGGCGGCGGTGACGGTCACCGCGGCGCCCGTGCCGACGCCCACACCCGCGGACGGCGACGCACCCCCGACGCACCTGCCGCCGATTGGGAGCGCGGTGTCACCGGGTGGTGCCCTGCACGCCGACGCACGGGTGGTCGTGCCTCCGCTACCGACGCGATCGGGCACCAGTTGGCGAGACCTGCACATCGGCCGCGAGATGGTGTTCCGCCGGTCGTCGGCCGTGTTTGAAGATGTGGCCCCTCGCACAGAATTGGTGGCATCGAGCGAAACAGCACCAGCAACCGTTCCGCCACCTGCGGACTTGCCGGCGGTGAGCAGCACGGAACCACTCTGGCAGACCGGGAAGACCCCGGCGCCGGCATCACCGCCGACCCAGCCGCCCACACCGAAGCCCGTCGCCCCGTCGCCGAAGCCGGCACCCGTCGAAGAGCCGCTGAACTGGAACAAAGCCAAGTAGGTGCCGCTTGCCGAGCGGCA
>JANNDF010001049.1:0-2138 GCA_031387445.1 Planctomycetia bacterium | reverse complement strand
CGGTCGCCGCGGCCGAGCGGTTCGCGTGCGTCGAACTCATGTGCTGGCCGCCGGGCAAGGCCGACCGCAAGTATGCCGGCGTCACGCACATCGACGCCACCAATTTCACCGATGGCGACGCCGCCCGCGTGACGGCCCTGGCTCACAAGCACAAGGTCGAAATCTCCGGCCTCGGCTACTACCCGAACCCGCTCGACCCCGAGCCGGAACACCGCGAACGGGTGGTCGAGCACCTGAAGAAGGTGATCCGGGCGGCGGCGCTGCTCGGCGTGCCGGTGGTGAACACGTTCATCGGCCGCGACCCGTCGCAGACCGTCGCGGCCAACCTCACCCTCTTGCGGCACATCTGGGATCCGATTGTGGAGCTGGCCAGCGGCGCGGGCATCAGGATCGGCATCGAACACTGTCCGATGCTGTTCAGCGACGACGAGTGGCCGGGCGGGAAGAACGTGGCCATCTCGCCGGAGGTGTGGCGGCACCTGTTCGACCTCTACCCAATTGAGACGGTTGGGCTGAACTTCGACCCGTCGCACCTGGTGTGGCAGTTCATCGACTGCGGGCGGGCGGTGCGGGAGTTCGGCCGGCGGATCGTACATGTGCATGCGAAGGACGAGCGCATCAACCGCGAGCGGCTGTATCAGGTGGGGGTGATGGGCCTCGGCTGGCACACGCCGAAACTGCCGGGCCTGGGCGACGTGAACTGGCCGGACTTCTTCGCGGCGCTAACCGACGTCGGCTACCGCGGCCCGGTGTGCATCGAGATGGAAGACAAGGGCTACGAGGGCTGCCTGGACGACCGCAAACGCGGGCTGCGACAGAGCAAGCGGTTCTTGGAGCAGTACACGGGGTGAGGTCAGGCGAACCCCGATCTTGCGGTCGAGGGTGGTTGACCAACAACGGAGGGCCGCACAGATGCCGAAGATACGTCGTCGGTGGGTGGTCCGTCTCGTGAAGGTCGTGGTCGTCATCGCGCTGGTGGTCTTCGCCGGAGTGGTCTTCAACAGTTACCTTGACCCCTTTGACGACCAGCCATTCGACCACGTAGCATGGGCAGCGGCAGAGGAACACGAACGCGAGCGTGGCCCGATGGCGAGAGGCGCTATCCGCCATATTCCGCCAGGGACATCGGCGGAGCGAGTGCGAGAATTGCTCGGCGAGCCGCAGATTATTCCTGCTGGCGGGGATCGGTGGGGCGTCCAGCCCCGTTCGGGCGAATGTTGGTCGTATAGCATCGGCAGTTGGAGCGCGATCGGCCCCTACGGGTTCGATGCAGCCTTCGTGTACGTCCACTTCGACCGCGATGGGAAAGTCGTGTCCGCCGTGGTCGATGGCGGATAACTACCCTCACCATGAGGTTCACCCACCATGCCCGTCCGCATCGCTGTCGTCGGGGACTACCAGCCGGACGCCGTCGCTCACCGGGCGCTCCCGGAGGCGCTGAAGTTGTCGGCCGCGGCGCTCGGCGTGGAGGTCGTGCCCACATGGATTGCGACCGACAAGGTCGGCTTGCTCGGCAGGTTTGCCGGCATCTGGGTGGCACCCGGTAGCCCGTTTGTCAGCTTCGATGGTGCCCTCGCCGCCATCCGGTTCGCCCGCGAATCGTGTACGCCGTTCTTCGGCACTTGCGGCGGGTTCCAACACGCCGTCATCGAGTACGCCCGGAACGTGCTGGGCATGGCCGACGCCGACCACACCGAGACGACCCCCACCGCCGCCACGCCGGTCATCTCGCGGTTGACCTGTTCGCTCGTCGAGAAAACAGGGGCGGTGAAGTTGGTGGACGGAACCAAGGTGCGAGCAGCCTATGGCGTACCGGAGGCGGATGAAGGCTACCACTGCAACTACGGGGTGAACCCGGCGTTCGAGATGGTGTTCGCGGAGCCGTCGCGGTTGCGGGTGGCCGCCCGCGATGCGAACGGCGAAGTGCGAGCGGTCGAACTGGACGGACACCCGTTCTTCGTTGGCACGCTGTTCCAACCCGAACGGAGCGCGTTGCGGGGAGTCGTCCACCCGCTGATTACGGCATTCGTGAGTGTCGCCGTTCGCTGAATTCTGGAACCGCCGGGGGGGGGCGGCGGGGGGCAGGGGCCCCCAACCACCCCCCAAAACCCCCCGGGGCCCATACCCGCCCACCCCCG
>JANNDF010001021.1:0-3566 GCA_031387445.1 Planctomycetia bacterium | reverse complement strand
GGGGGGTTAGTCCTGGGGGCACGTTTCGCCGGGTGGGCCGCGCGCCCCCGCCGCGGCCGCGGGGCGGGGCCCCCCGCCAAACCGTCACTCATACCGCACCCACAGCATGAACAGCCCGTGGGCGGGGGCGGTGGGGCCGGCCTCGCGGCGGTCCATACCGTCGAGAATCTCCTTCATCTTGGCTTCCGGCCAGTACCCGCGGCCGATCTGGTAGAGCGTGCCGGCGATGGCCCGCACCATGTTGTACAGGAAGCCGTCGGCCTGCACCTCGATGTGAACGGTCTCGCCGTGGCGGGTGACGGCGATGTCCTGGATGGTGCGGATGCTGGTCAGGCGGTTGGGCCACTCGGTCTCGAAACAGCGGAAGTCGTGCCGACCGACGAGCACCTGGGCGGCCCGGTGCATGACTTCGTGATCGACGTTCCGCCGCGGCTGGTACGCAAATCGCCGCAGGAACGGGTCCGGGATGCGGGTGTCGTTGATGACGTAACGGTACCGCTTGGCCACCGCGCCCTTGTTCGCACAGAACGCCTGGCCCACCACCTCGCAGTCGAGCACGGCCACGTCGTCGGGCAACTGCGAGTTGACCGCCTTCACCAGCCGGGCCGGTTCGATGCGGGTGGCGGTGAAGACGTTCCCCACCTGCCCGTGGGCGTGGACGCCGCTGTCGGTGCGGCCGGCGCAATTCACCCGCACCCGCTGTTCTTGCGTGATGGCGGCGATGGCCGTTTCGAGCGTCTCTTCCACGGTCCGCATGCCGGGCTGCGTCTGCCAGCCGTGGAAGTCGGTGCCGTCGTATCGAATGGTGAGCTTGAGGTTCCGCATGGGGACACGATATGTGGCGAACCCCGGCAGTCATGCCGCGGGTACTTGGCCACTCACCCCCGGCATGACTGCCGGGGTTCACCCGGACCAGAATACAATCACGCCATGACACACCCACTCCTGGCCGGCTTCCCGGTGGTGATCGAGGCCGACGCCGCCTGGGGCGACATGGACTCGTTCCGCCACCTGAACAACGTGGTCTACTTCCGCCACTTCGAGAACGCGCGGGTGGAGTACTTGCGGCGGGTCGGCTGGTTCGACCTGATGGACGCGACCGGCGTGGGGCCGATTGTGTCGAGCACTCAGGCCCGCTTCCGTCGGCCGGTGAAGTGGCCGGATCGGCTGCTGGTCGGCGCGCGAGTCATCACCATCGAACCCGACCGGGTGACTCTCGAACACCGGATCGTGAGCACCGCCCTGGACGAACTGGCGACCGAGGGACAAGCGGTGGTGGTTTGCTACGACTACAAGCAGGGGAAGAAGACGGCCCTGCCGTTCGAGTTGCGGGAGAAGATCGATCAAATCGAGGCGAGCGGCCCGCGTGAGCGGGCTGGTACGGAACCAGGGGGCTGACGCCCCCCGCTCGCCAGGCATGTTACTTCTCGTACCAGTCGCGCGGGCTACGGATGTACGGGTTGTACGGGAACACCAGCGTGCCCGGCACGCCACCCGGGTACGGGTTGAACGCGGCCCCGGCACCGCCACCGCAGTTCCCGCCCTTGCACCCGCCGAACCCGGCCAGTAGCCGTCCGCAGGAGCCGCACGCGTTGTCCTTCTTCCAGAACATCAGCTTCTTGAAGAAGGGGGCGAGGCCGAACTTCGGGTCGCACTCGCGGCACCCGCCCATCGCGGGGCCGGCCCTCGGCCCCCAGTTGGCCGCCGCCGGAGCCGCCGTCGCACACCCGGCACACCCGCCCGCCGCCACCCCTTGAATCGGCCCGTATGGGGTCTGGGCCGACGCCATCGTCGCCAGCCCGATGACGGCCACCGCCGCCGCGATCATCCGCTTCATGTGCATTCCCTCGCCTGAGTCGGTCCCGCCGGCCGGTTCCGTGGCCTGGGGCTTCCGTTCGTGGGGAATGATCGGTTCCGGCGGGTGGGAAAGCGTAAGAATTGCCGGCAGATCTGGGAATGCTGGGGGGGTGGCGATGCCGCACGACGGGTACAGATTCACCAACTTGCCCGCCTTCACCGCCCGAAGAACACGAAGTAGGCGATCAACCCGACGAACCCGACGACCAGGATGACCGACCCGACGGCGACCGAACTGAACCAGGGGGCGGCCGGGCCGGGGCCGCCCTCGGTGGCGGCCAGTTCGCTCCGCAGATGCCGGTCGATCTCCTCCCGCTGGCGGTCGTGCGGGCAGAGGATGCGGATGGTGGTGTGGGCGGTGCCGTGGAAGGTGCGTGCCTCCACCAGGCGGCGGTCGTCCGCCCACAAGTTACCCTGTCGGCGGGCGATCAACCCGCTGCGCTCGAGCGCCGCCTCGATCACCCGCTCGGCCGTGTCCGCATCCAGGTTGTACACCGACAGCCAGTGCCTCCGCCCGCGGGCACCGACCGACGCCGCGATGCCAATCAGCGCCGCGTACCCGATGAGTAGCGCCAGCCACGTCAGCCACTGCGCCTCGAACACCATCTTCAGCCGGTCCACATTCCCGCCGGTGAACAGTTGCCCGTTGTTCGACACCAGGGACAGCAGCACCACCCCGCCGACGAGCAGGAAGCCGAACAGGGAGGCGAGGACGGCGGCGAAGTCCCAGTGCCCGGCCACCACCGTCGGCTTGTCGCGGCGGTTCACCCCGGCCAGCCAGCACAGGTAGAACGCCACCGGGGCGAGGCAGAACAGGCCGGTGAAACAGAGGGTGACGAACTGGGCGGGTGACAGCACCGGGGGCACTCGGGGGACAATCGGCGAGCCGTGCGGCGTGAGCCGCCGGGTTCGGCAGGCGAAGAGTCACTCTATGTCCGTGACTGCGGCGGAGTAGAATCCCCACCATGACCCCCATCCCGGCCAACCTGATCACCGGCTTCCTCGGCGTCGGCAAAACCACCGCCGTGCTCGACCTGCTGAAGCGGAAAGACCCCCGCGAGAAGTGGGCGGTGCTCGTGAACGAGTACGGCACCGTGTCCATCGACGACGCCTTCATCGAGGGCGAGGCGGTGGACGGGGTGAGCGTGCGGAGCGTGGCCGGCGGGTGCTTCTGCTGCACCACCGCCCCGATGCTGCCGGTGGCGCTCCACTTCTTGCTTCAAGAGATGCGACCGGATCGGCTGCTCATCGAAACCAGCGGGCTGGGCCACCCGGCGGCGCTCGTGGACAACCTGCGGACGAACTACGCCGACCGCATCGAACTGCGAGCCACCCTCGGTATCGTGACCCCGTCCGACTTCGCCGCCCCCGGCATGATCGACAGCAACCCCGTCTTCCGCGATCAAGTGCAACTGTCCGACGTGCTGGTGCTGAACAAACTCGACACCGCCACGCCGCAACTGGTGGCCGACTTCCAGCGGTGGGCGAACGAACTGTTCCCGCCGAAGTTGCTGGTGGTGGCGACGGAGCAGGGGCGGTTGGAGGCGGGGTGGCTGGACGTGGTGGGTTCGGTCGGGTGGTGCGCTCTCGCCGAGAGCGGGGTCGGTTGCGACTCTCGGCGAGAGTCGGCCACCCAATAGCTCGCCACCGACTAGCGGCTAAAAGCACGCGGCTACCACTTCACCAACCAAGACGTCATCGACGAGGAC
>JANNDF010001013.1:0-8991 GCA_031387445.1 Planctomycetia bacterium | reverse complement strand
CCAGTTCTCAGATCCCCTCGCCCGCCTGTTCGGGTTCCTTCTTCTTCGGCCGCATGCGGATGTTCAGAAGTTCGATGACCACCGCGAACCCCATCGCGAAGTAGATGTACCCCTTGTCCACGTGCTGCCCCAGCCCCTCGGCCAGCAGCAGCACGCCGATCAGGATGAGGAAACTGAGGGCGAGCAGTTTGATGGTCGGGTTCTTGTCCACGAACGCGGCGATCGGCTCGGAGAAGATGAGCATGATGACGACGGCCACGATGACGGCCACGATCATCACCCACAGGTCGTCCACCATGCCGACGGCGGTGATGACCGAGTCGAGCGAGAAGATGATGTCGATGATGGCGATCTGCACGATGGCGGCCACGAACCCGGCCACCTTCTTGCCCGCCCCCGCTTCCGCGTGCCCCTCGCGGGCCTCCCCGATCTTCTCGTGAATCTCCTTCACGCTCTTGCCCACCAGGAACAGCCCGCCGACGAGCAGGATGAGGTCCCGCCAGGAGATACCGCGGGCCTCCGGGTCGTGCAGGAAGGGCAGGTCCGGGATGGTGAACAGCGGGGCGGTCAGGCCCATGAGGAACGACAGGGTACACAGCAGCAGCAGGCGGGTGCCGAGGGCCGCCCCCAGGCCGATCCGCCGGGCGAGCCGCTGCTGGTTCTGCGGCAGTTTGCCCGCCACGATGGCCAGGAAGATGACGTTGTCGATGCCCAGCACCACCTCCATCACCGTCAGGGTGAGCAGGCCGATGAGGGCGGCGAGCAGGCCGGTCGGCTTGTCGTGCAGCAGCTTCACCTTCAGCCCGGCTTCGAGCGGGAGCGGCTCGCCGGTCTTGTCTTCGGCCGTCACCGCCACCCGCAACTCGGTGGTGAGCAGTTGCCCGCTGAGCCGCGAGTGGTCGTGCATGTCGGTCGCCGCCCGCACGGTGCCGTCGTCCTCTTTCCCTTCGATGGTGACGCTCTCCACCTTCGCCAGATCCAGGTCGAGCGTGCCGTTGGGCACCTTCAACTTGACCGTCGTGAACCGGGCGAAGCCGTCGGTCGGGTCCTGCTTCGGCCGCTCCACCCTCACTTTCAACTCGTGCGCCGGCTCGGGGGGCGGGGGGTTGCCCGACGCCTCGCCGACGGCTCGCACCACCCCGTTCAGGGTGAACGCGACAAGCAGGCACAAACAGGCGGTGAGCAGGAACCGGCGGAAGTTCGGCATGTCTGGCGACCCGGAGCGGACGACGTGGGGTGAGTATAGGAAGGGCGATAGGGGTAGGTCGTGGTCGAACACCGGCCGTAGGCCGGGTGAGGCCCGACGGCTGGCCACCGCCTGGTGGTGGTGATTCTCGGAGAAAGTCGTTGACTGTCTCACTGTGCGTCGGTACGAATGACCGACAGATAATCGGCGAATTGCCTGATGGGTGATTCCGGCTACAGTCCCTGCACAACTGCGCGTGAATTCAGGTCGAAGGGGAACAACGATGGCGAAGCGCAAGGACCGTGACGAGGATGACACGCAAGAGGAGGAGGAGAACGACGAGGGAGAAGAGAATGTTGAAGATGACGACGACGATGATCAACCCATCCGGAGCAAAAGAAAGGGGGTCGATAACCGCCTGCGTCTTATCCTTGTGATCGCCGCCGGGGTTGTCGCGGCAATTGTGATCGGGTTCTTTGTCAGCCAACTCGTCTCCTATTCGAACCAGTCGAAATCCACCACCGTTACCCCGACATCATCCAAGGGTGCATTCAAACCGACAGACTCTGATCGCGGTGGGTTGTCCTCCGCCCGCGAAGAGCCGGAGGGGAATGGCCTGTTTCCGAGCATGGCTGCCGGGTTGTCGGGACTTGCTTGTGTTACCTGGGTGCTCTTGCCCTTCCTCTATCTGGCGCTCTCGATCCTCGTCGGCATTTGGGTGATCAAAGACGTCCGAAATCGGTCAATGGGCAATCTGGTGGGCGTGTTGTGGATGTTGATGATTTTCCCATTCAACGTGATCGCACTGATCATTTACATCGCCTCACGTCCCGTAGGCACACTCGTCGTGTGCAAGGTTTGTAGAAACTCGAAATTGCCCTACAAGCCCGTGTGCCCACACTGCCGCAGTCGTGTTCGACGCCCCCTGGGGTGACACCGTTCGTCACTCCACCGCGAGTGCATCCGGGATGCGGGTCTTGACGGCCCGCAGGGCGGGTAGCAGGCCGGCGATGGTGGCGATGAACAGCGAGCCGCCGGCGATGGCGAACGCCTGCCCCCACGGCATGAGCAGATCCAGCTCGAACCCCGACTCCTCCCGGAGCACGATCTTCAGCACATACCACTCCAGCGGGATGCCGATGAGAAACCCGAGGAAGGTGCCGAACAGCCCCATCAGAATCGCCTCGTACAGCACCGTCATGATCACCTGCCCGGGGGTCGCGCCGACCGCCAGCAGCAGCCCCAACTCCCGCTTGCGTTGCAGCACCGAGATGAGCAGCGACGTGATCACCCCCAGCGACGCCACGATGCCGACGACCACCTGTTGCAGGTGAACCAGCTTGTACACGCGGTCGATCAACTCGCCCACCATCTTCCGCAAGGCCGAGCGGTCTTCGGTCACCAGGCCGCGACTGTCGGCGAAGGCCGTGACCCGCCCGTGGGCGGCGGCACGGGCCTCCTCACTCTCGCGGGTGAGGAACACGTGCACGATGTCGATCTGCTTGTCGTCGAACAGGCGGGCGTACACCGCCCGGTCGATGAACAGCGTCCCCTGGCTCCACGAGTAGTCCCTCACCACGTCCAGGATGGGCAGCGTCACCCAGCGGTTGGCTCCCTTCAGCGTGACGGTGTCGCCGATCGTCAGCTTGTGCTTGGCCAGGAAGTTGTCGGACACGAGCACGCCTTCCTTGCCGACGGCGGCCCGCATCTTGTCCAGTTGCGGCAGGCCGTCCGGCCCGCGGGCCTGACTCGGGCCGACGAACTTGTCGTAATCGACGGCGGTGAGGAACAGCACCGTTCCGTTGTACGTCGGTCGCATGTAGCGGATGCCGGCGGCCGACTCCACGCCCTCGATCTTCGCCACCTCGTCCACCAGTTTCGGGTCGCTCGGGCACATGCTGCTGATGGCCGACGACACACTCCCGGCGGCGACGAACTGGTCGGCCTGAATCACCTCGTCGAGCCAGCGTGTGACGGGTTCCTCGTTGCTCTTGCCCACACCGGCGGTCTGGATCATCACGGCCACGCCCGCCCCCAGTGCGCCGATCACCAGCCCGGTGCGGCCGGGGCTACGGATCAGGTTGTCGGCGGCGAGGCGGGCTTCGATGGGCAACACCGCCCGCAGGAACGGTTGCAGCAGTCGCACGATCAGGCCGACCAGAATCGGGGCCGACAGCAGCAGCCCGACGAGGACCAGCACCATCCCGCCGAACGACCCGACCCGGTTCGGCAAAGTGGCTCGCAGGAGGATGAGCGCGACCCCAACGCCGACCAGCAGCGCGCACACGATGCGGTGGGCGAACCACCACCCGCCGCCGGCGCGGCCGGGGGTGCGGCGGACGGCGTCCGCCGGGTCGTGGCTGGCCGCTTGCACGGCCGGCACCAGGGCGGCGAACATCGCCGTGGCGAGGCCGGCGAGAACGGCGGTCAGCATGGTGCCAGTGGTGGGGGTGTTCGGCCCTTCGGTGAGCGAGGTGTAGAACAGGCCGTTCACGTCGTCCTGCACCAGGTACAGGGCGAACCGGGCCATGCCGGTGCCGAGCGGCACGCCGAACGCCCCGCCGAGCAGGCCGAGGACGCCGGCGGACGCGAGGAAGACGAAGATCACCTGCCCGCGGGTGGCCCCGATCGACCGCAAGATGCCGATGTCGTGCCGGCGTTCGGCGACCGTGACGGCGAGCGAGTTGTACACCAGGAACAGGCCGACCACCATCGCCCCGATGCTGCACATGGTGAACCCGATCTGGATGCCGCTGACCACGTTCTGGGTGCCGCTCCCCTGCTCGGCGGCGGTGCGGACGCTCGCCCGGTCGCCGACGACCGCCGCCGCCGCGTCACGGGCGGCCTTCAGGTCGGTGCCGTCCACGAACAGCAGGTCGATGCGGTTGATGCGGGGCGTTTCCGGGCGGAGGAACGACGCCGCCTTGTCGATCTCCATGCCGATCAGGTCGGTGCCCAGTGCGGCGAGCGGGGACTTGCCGTCGTAGTCGATGACGGCCACCGGGGTGAACTCCTCCACCCGGTCGCCGTACTTGATCTTGAACGGGTCGTCGGTGGTCGCCCCGGTCGCCAGCCAGCGGTCGTACACCGCCCGGCTGAGCACCACCCGCTTGCCGTTCAGCGCGCGGGCGATGGCGGCGAGGGTGGTCGGGGTGACGCGGCTGAACTGGGCGTGGTAGGCGTTGCCGCCGTTGAGCACCTCGAACGGGTCTTTGCCGGCGGGCAGTTGGTGCTTGGCGATCTCCACCCCGATGATGACGGCCGAGCGGTCGCCCAGCGCCGGCAGCACCACCCGGTCCACGGCGATCGGCTGCACCGACTCCAGGCCGGGAATGTTCGCCTTCCGCAACTCGTCGGCGAGGGCGTGATCCACCCCCAACTCGTCGTTCGTCACGCACAGGTCGCCCACCTTGAGCGGGGTGGTGGTGTTCGACGCGGCCGCTTCCAAGCACTGGTTCAGGATGCGGGTGGACACCAGCGTGGCGACGCCCAGCGCGATGCTCAGCACGATGAGCGCGGACCGATCCCACCGCTGGACGAGGTAGCGCAGGCTCAGCAGTCGGAACACGGTCAGCATCGAGACTCCTAACAGACGCCCCGCTCAGTGCGGGCCGAAAATCCGGTCCAACATGCCGCGGAAGCGGTTGGCGAACAGGCCCAACCCGGCCCCCACGAGCAGGATGCCAACGACGACGGCGATGACCGCCAGAGCCATCTCAATGATGCCCAGGTTCTGCGCCAGTGCCCACTTGCCGAGCAGGTACGCCAGCGGGATGACCAGCCCGAGGCCGATGCCCATGCCGAGCAGCACCTTGCCGCCCAGCCCGCCCCGCTGCGGCTTCCACCGCTCGTCGTTCTCCTCCACCTCCGACCTCGCCTTCACCTTCGGCCGCACCTTCTTGCCCACCGGCTTCTTCACCTTGTAGGCGTCGGCCGTCTCCGGGTCGTACGGCTTCTCGGCCTCCTCCTCGTTATCGTCCACCACCGTCACCCGCATGAACGGGGGCACGAACGACTCGTCGCACATGGGGCAGCAGACGGGCGTGTTGTACCGCGTGCCCTTCGGCACCGGCACTTTCCCTTGGCACGCCGGGCAGGTGGCGACGCGGGCCATGCCTCACCTCACCCCGGCGGCGGCGGGCACGACCGGCCGGTCGGACTCGATCATGCCGTCGCGGATGGACACCAGGCGGGTGCCGAACGCGGCGGCGGACGGGTCGTGCGTCACCATCACGATCACCCGCGCCGGGGTGCGGAGGTCGGCGAGCAGGGCTAATACCTCACGACTGGTGGTCGTGTCCAGGTTGCCTGTCGGCTCGTCGCACAGAACAGCTTCCGGCTCGCCCACCAGGGCACGGGCGACGGCCACCCGCTGCATCTCCCCGCCGCTCATCTCTTCCGGGTAGTGGTCGGCGCGGTGGGCCAGACCGACCCGCTCCAGGCACTCGCAGGCCCGCGCGGTGGCGACGCGGCCGTTCACCCGGTCGAGCAGTAGCGGGAGCGCGACGTTCTCGCACGCCGTGAGGGTGGGCAGCAAGTTGAAGGCCTGGAACACGAACCCGATCTTGGTCCGCCGCAGGAGCGACCGCTCGCGGTCGGACATGGTTTGCAGGTCGCGGCCCTGGAAGACGGCCCGCCCGGTGGACGGGGTGTCGAGCGCGCCCATCAGGTGCATGAGGGTGGACTTGCCGGACCCGGACGGCCCCATGATGGTGACGTACTCGCCGCCGGCCACGGAGAGCGACACCCCGCGGACGGCGTTCACCACCCGCCGCCCCTGGTCGTAGGTTTTCGTGACGTCGATGAGTTCGATCATGGGTCGTCCTTGATTCAAGGTTACTCGTGCTTCTTATTCCACGCCTTCGACAAGGCGAAGCAGCCCAAGTACATCCGGGCCTCTGCCGTTTCACTCACGCGACCCCAAGCGTCGAACGCTTTACGGACCTCTCGAACGTGGGTCTGGACTTCATCGCGGGTGAAACTCTTCGCCGTGTCGTAGTCCGCTTTGTGCCTTGCGTCCTGGAGGTCCACGAACGTTTTGGCGACCAACTTCAGGTCGACCGGGGTGACGTAACCCGACGATTGCAAAGCGTGAGGTAACTGGTTCTGTCGGAACTGGGTAGACACTTCCTTCAGTGGGGCGTGATCGAACGTCCGGCTCAACCGGGCGACGGTCGCCGCGTCCACCCGCCCGACCATCCCGGCGAACAACCGGGCGGCGTCCTCGACGAGAAGGTGGAAGAGGGCGTAGTAAGCTGCCGAGATCGCCCGCCGCAGGCTCGCCTGCTTCGGATTCTTCGGCTCCCGCTTAGCCAGCATCTCGGCTTGGTCGAGCAGGTCGGTAGCAAGACTCATGCGGCCACCTCGACTTCCGGCTGGACGAGCGCGGAGCGGAACGAGATGTACGGCCAGCGGTCGGGGGCCACTTCTCCCGCCGCTTTTTCCAGAAGCGGGTCGATCTGGTCCACCGCCAGGAAGAATGCAGACTCGTCGCGTTCGACCGACTCCTTCACGAACGCCCACACCCACAGGGCGGGGTCTCCGGTGTTATCCAGTCCGGACATGAAGCGAAGGTGGTCGAGTTTCGCCGGCCACGGTGTGTTGAGGTTGGCCTCGATCCTCTTTCCGATCTCGAACGCCTCCGGCTCCATGAATCGGTCGGGCTCAAGAACGTTGACGATGGCCTGAAAATGCGACAGCGCTCGCCTCTTCTCGTCGTCCGTCGCAACGAGTCTGTCGCCGAGTTCCATGGCGACAGCCCGCACCCCAGCCACCGCGGACTTCAACCTGCCGAGTTCGTCCGGCTGGAGAAAGTCGAACTCCTTCTCGACGAACCCCTCGGCCGTGTGCGGGGTGAGGCGAAACTCCTTCTCGATGACTTCACCCGTCAACCGCGGGCCGTTCGGCACCGCGAGTGCTGGTTGAAAATGCATCGCGTACAGGATGTTGATCCAGAAATCGTGTCGCGGGTTACGCCCCATGTCGAGTCCTCCGGTTAGCTGGTGAGCTTCCTGTACTTCATCTTCGTCGGCCGCTCGGCCGCATCTCCCAATCTCGCCTTCCGCTGCTCCTCGTACACCTGGAAGTTGCCCTCGCACCAGACCACCTTGCCGTCGCCCTCGAACGCCAGGATGTGGGTGGCCAGCCGGTCCAAAAACCAGCGGTCGTGGCTGATGACCACCGCACACCCGGCGAAATTTTCGAGTGCGTTTTCCAGCGACCGCAGGGTGTCCACGTCCAGGTCGTTGGTCGGCTCGTCGAGCAGCAGCAGGTTGCCGCCGCCCCGCAGCAGCTTCGCCAACTGGATGCGGTTCCGCTCCCCGCCGGAGCAACTGCCGACGATCTTCTGCTGGTCCGGCCCCTTGAAGTTGAACCGCGCCACGTACGCCCGGCTGGCCACCCGCTGCTTGCCGAGTTGGATGTAGTCCGTCCCGCCGGTGATCTCCTCGAACACGTTGTTCGTCGGGTTGAGCGACTCGCGGCTCTGGTCCACGTACGCGACCTGCACGGTCGGCCCCACCGTGAGGGTGCCGGCGTCCGGCTTCTCCTGGCCGACGATCATGCGGAACAGGGTCGTCTTCCCCGCCCCGTTCGGCCCGATAATGCCGACGATGCCCCCTTTCGGCAAGTTGAACGTCAGGTCGTCGAACAGCACGTTGTCGCCGAACGCCTTCTTCAGCCCCTCCGCCCGGATGACGAGGTCGCCGAGCGGCTGTGTGACGGGAATCTGGATGCTCAGTTCGTCGTCGCGGTCTTCCATGTCTTGCGCCTGCATCTTGTCGATGGACGCCAGCCGCGCCTTGCTCTTCGCCATGCGGGCCTTCGGCGAACTCTTCGCCCACTCCAGTTCCCGCACCAGGTGCTTCTGCCGGGCGCTCGCCTGCCGCTCCTCCAGTTGCAGCCGCTTCTGCTTCTGCTCCACCCACGACGTGTAGTTGCCCTCGAACGGGTACCCGCGGCCGTGGTCCAGTTCCAGGATCCACTGGGCCACGTTGTCCAGGAAGTAGCGGTCGTGGGTGACGGCCACGATCGCCCCCTTGTACTGCTTCAGGTGCTGCTCCAGCCAGTACACGCTCTCGGCGTCGAGGTGGTTGGTCGGCTCGTCGAGCAGCAGCAGATCGTGGTTTTGCAGGAGCGTCTTGCACAGGTAGACCCGCCGCTTCTCGCCCCCGCTCAAGCGGTCGACGAGCGCGTCCGGCGGCGGCAGCCGCATGGCGTCCATCGCCATCTCGAGTTGGCGGTCGATGTTGTAAGCGTCGCTGGCGTCGATCTTCGCTTGCAGCGCCTCCATCTGGTTCGACAGTTTCTCGAAGTCGGCGTCCTCGTCGGCGAACTTCTCGCTGACCGCTTCGTACTGCTTCACCAGGTTCTTGATGGGGGCGACGGCCTCCTCCACGTTTGCCAGCACGGTGGTGCCGGCCGGCAGGTGCGGCTCCTGCGGCACGTACCCGATGCTCGCGCCCGCCTCCGGCCACGCCTCGCCCATGAACTCTTTGTCCACCCCGGCCATGATCTTCAGCAGGGTGGACTTGCCCGCCCCGTTGCTGCCGAGCACGCCGATCTTGGCACCGGGGTAGAAGCTCAGCCGCACGTCTTTGAAGATCTCCTTCTTGCCGTACAGCTTGGTCAGGTTCTGGATGTTGAAGATGTAACGCTCGCCCATTGCTGCCTCGGAGGGGTGAACCGCGTGGTCGAACCGCCATGATAAAGTGGGGGGGCCACGGCGGGGAGGCCAACCGCTGCGGGGATGAGGTAAGGTGAAGGGGGAGTGGATTTCACCGCCGAGGGCACAAGAGGGCACAAGA
>JANNDF010001002.1:0-2420 GCA_031387445.1 Planctomycetia bacterium | reverse complement strand
ACCACCGCGTTGCCCGCCGCCGGGTGGATGCACTCCAGCGCGGCCTTCACGCCCATCTCGCCGCACTGGGCCAGGAAGCACTCGACGACGGCGAGCATGGGACGGCTCCGGGGGATGAGGTCTATTTCAGCAGAGGAAGTGGTGGGAGGGCAAGCAAAGGTGTGGTGAACCGGCGGCGTCAGCCGCCTGGGTTGTGTCCACCCAGGCCGCTGACGCCGCCGGTTCACCAGGATCACACATCCCGCCGGCCCTTGAAGAACCCGCCCTTCAGCCCGGCCATCGTCATGATCATCTGCTTCCTCACGAACGGCACGTGCGGCAGCCACGGCAGCACCACGTCTCGCCCCCAGCCGAGGAACGTGACGTCCGACTGGAAGAAGGGCGACAAGAAGAAGGTAACCGCCGCGTAGTACCGCAGGTAGCCTTCCTGCTTCCGGTGCCACAGGCGGAAGGCTTCGAGCGGGGTGTTCGTGGTTCGCACGCACTCGGCGAGCAGCCAGGCGTCGATCATGGCGATGTTGATGCCCTGGCCGAGGTGCGGGCTCATGGCGTGCGAGGCGTCGCCCAGGAAGATGCTGTGCCGGTCGAACCGGCGGGCCATCCACACCGCCCGGTAGGTGGTGAAGATGAGCTGGTCCATGTCGTACACGAAGTCGAGCAGGCCGGCCGTCTCGGGGCAGAAGGCGACGATCTCCCGCTTGAGGGCGTCGATCCCGCGGCGGCGGATCGCGTCGTACTCGCCCACCGACGCGCCCCAGTAGAGGGTCGTCAGCCCGTCGCCGAGTGGGAGTACGCCGCACAGGCGGCGGTTGCGGTCCACCACTTGCAGCAGCTTGCCCTGCACGGGCTGGCTCGGGGCGATGGCCCAGATGGCCCCGTGGCGGTACTCGTGATGCCACCACCGCGACCCCATCGCCGCTCGCAGCACCGACCGCGAGCCGTCGCCGCACACCACGAAGTCGAACGGGCCGAACCGCCGGCCGTCCGCCGCGATCAGCCACGCTTTGCCGTTCTCGATGCTCCTGCGAACGATGTCGGTGCCCAGGTGAACGTCCACCGGTTGCGTTTCGACGAGCGACTTCGCCGCCTCGAACAGCACCCCGCGGTGGGTGCCGTAGGAGTGCATGCCGGGTTCGTAGTCGGCGTACTTGTTGCGGATGAGGGTGCGGCCGTCGGCGTGGACGGCGTGCAGTTCGTGCAGCGGGGCCGAGTGGGCGACGACCTGATCGAGAATGCCGAGGTGTTTCAACACCTGCTGGCCGGACGGCTGGAGGATGATGCCGGCGCCGACGGCCGACACCACGGGTGCCCGCTCGAACAGGCTCACCTGATGCCCGTCGCGGGCCAGCAGGTACGACGCGACCGAGCCGATCATCCCGTACCCGACGACGGCGACGCGATACGCGGGCATGGGCGGAGGCCGTGGGGGGAGTGTCACTCGAAGAACTTATTGGCCGGCACGGCGAACGTCGGAGACACTTCCGGGAGGGCGACCAGATCGCCGTTGCTGAACCGCTGGGGGAGTTCGTTCAACCGGAACACGCCGGCCGTGTCGTTCTGGGGGTCGAGGATGAGGACCACCTGAACGCCGGCGCGGAGGTACTCGTTTGCCTTGTCGGTCATCTCGGTGATCGAGTTCGAGGGCGACCGCACTTCGACCACCAACTCGAGCGGCGGGGTGAGCGCTCCGATTGGGGTCGGCACGTTCGCCGGCAGGTGAGCGAAACTGATGAACAGCAAGTCCGCCCCGCGGCACCCGTCCGGGTTCGTGCGAGTTCGGACGAAGCAGTCGTTGCTCATCACCCGTCCGAGTTTGTGCTGTTTCACGAAGACGCCGAGGAGGATGCCGGCGGTGAGACAGACCTCGCTGTGGAGCGCGCCGGGCATGGGCACCCTCGTGATAACGCCGTTGATGAGTTCGACCCCGGATTCATCGCCATGCAGCTTCAAGAACTCGTTCGCGGTGACGAGCGCGGCTGGGGCGGCCGGCGGCAAGGTGGCGGTGGACATGCATGACCCTCGGAACTGATCGCGATGGTAGCAGAAGTGGGGACCGAAAAACACTACGACCCGCGAGCGGGGAACTTCCCCCCTCGCGGGTCGCCGAGTGAAGACTCGAGGCGGCCGTCGCAAACGGTCACCCGTTTGCGGCCGTTAGGACAGCCGCCCAACCTGGCTACTATGATCGGTCAACGGACCACCTCCTTTGGAATCGAGTAACGCTTCCGGATTCCCCGAACCAGTGGGGGCACCGTCGGCCTCTAGTCCGTCGCGGAACGGGATCCGCGACACGTCCGAAGTATATGCCCGCTGATCGGCCGAAAGCAAACAGAAAAAGTGGTCTGGGGGGGCCGCGGGCGGGGGGTTTATACGCGCGCGGGGCGAGCACACCCCAAAAACCCAAACAAGCCCAACCCCCC
>JANNDF010000974.1:0-4955 GCA_031387445.1 Planctomycetia bacterium | reverse complement strand
GGGGGTAAACCCCCACGGGGGGGGGGTGGGGCCAAACAACCCGGCCCCCACCCTCCCCCCCGGGCGGCCGGGGGGCGGGGGGTTTCGCGGGCCCCCCGGCGCCCGTCGCCGATTCCCCCGACGCCCCCGACGGGTGGATCGCCCCCGCCTTCTTCGACGTGCAGATCAACGGCGGGCACGGCATCGGCTTCACCAGCCCCACGCTCACCGTCGAACAGGTGCGAACCGTCGCCGACCTGTGTCGCACTCACGGCATCGGCGGGTTCCTCCCCACCGTCATCACGTCCGGCTTCGACACCCTCGCCCACGCCTTCACCACCCTGCGAAACGCCATCGAACAAGACCGTGAATTGGCCGACCGCATCCCCGGCTTTCACCTGGAAGGGCCGTACTTCTGCCCGGACGACGGCCCGCGAGGTGCCCACCCGAAGGCCCACGTCCGCGACCCCGACCCCGACGAATTCCGCCGCCTGCAAGACGCCGCGGGGGGGAAGATTCGCCTCGTCACGCTCGCCCCCGAACGCCCCGGTGCGATCCCGTTCATCGAACAACTCGCCGCCGCCGGCGTGCTGGTGAGCATCGGCCACACCGCCGCCACGGGACAACAAATCGCCGACGCGGTGAAGGCCGGGGCAAAGCTCTCCACGCACCTGGGCAACGGCTGCCACGCCACGCTGCCGCGCCACGACAACTACATCTGGGAACAACTGGCGAACGACGCCCTGACCGCCAGCCTGATCGCCGACGGGCACCACCTGCCGCCGGCGGTGTTGAAGAGCCTGATCCGCGGGAAGACGCCGAAGCGGGTGATTCTGACGTGCGATGCCGGCACATTCGCGGGCAGCCCGCCGGGGCGGTATTCCGATTGGGGCACGGAGGTGGAGGTGCTGCCGAGTGGGAAGATCGTGGTTCCGGGCACGCCGTTCCTGGCGGGGTCGGGGGTGTTCACGGACGTGTGCGTGAGCGGGGTGCTGCGCCACGGTGGGGTGGGGCTGTCTGATGCAATTCAAATGGCGAGCGTCCGCCCACGGACGCTGCTCGGCCTGCACGCCCCGTCGGTGACGGTGGGGGAGAGAGGCCCGTTCGTGCTGTTCGACTGGCAACCCGGCGAGGAGGTGAGGGTGCTGCGGGTGGTGGGGTGACGCCGGAGTAGAAGCTGTGCGCTTGACATAGCAGAAACGAAGCAACAAGATACTCTCGTCATCTTTGCAGCAGTTGGCCCGGCGGGAACAACCATGCGAATTAGCAAGCAGGTGAGTGGGAATGCCGATCAGCGTGACGTGGCCAGTACACAGGGGCGAGGCGAATACGAGTGGTGCGACTTTACGCCCTACGACCCCACGCGAGACGCGCTACTTGACCGACGAATTTGGCTTTCCTTACCCGGCGACATTCGGATCGACACAGCCAGCGTCCTCGGTGAACAGGGGGGTAAGAACCGTGTCCGGTTAGCGGACCCGCACGGGCGCTACCTGTACCCGCACTATCACCTCAGCGATGCCCTTCTCATGCCGACCACCACTCGGCAGGAGCAGAACTGGGGGCAGGGGCGACCGCTCTTACGGAACGACCAGTACAGCGTGGTCCATATTCACTGCGGGCGGGTGACGACGTCGGGCGCAGATGTTGTGTTCGTCGAAGTCGAACGCCTCACCGTTCAGAATCAGTTTGGCGCCGAAGACCTTGATTTCAATCAGCGATTCCAGCAAGTTCAGCAGGTTTGGCGTGAACGCGCACAACTCGATCCAGAGCTATCCGCAGTCATCAGCCAACACGAACAGATCGTCACGCAAGGTCATGATGTTTCGCGGCTAGGCGGGCCGCTCGTCGAGCAAATCCAGCGGCTCACGGCCGAACTTTCAGCGGAAATGTCTGGGGTTCGTGCATCATCCGCGACCGGCGATCCGTTGCCCACGCTTCTCCAAATGCTAGGACTGGCTGGGGCGGTTGTGGCGACACCTGTGGAAGAGATTCCAATCGACCTAACGGAAGTCCGTCGCCGAGAGATTCGGAACCAACGGCTCGTAGCTGCCCGCGGCGCGAGCGCCGCGCGCTTCCGCCGAGATGTTCGTCAGGCCTATGACTCGACGTGTTTCGTCTGCGGACTTCGTCTGCCGGCTTGCGTTCCAGGTGGCGACCCCGGAGTCGATTCGAGCCACATCCTCCCGTACAGCCAGTACAACCTCGACGACGTCCGAAATGGGATGTGCCTCTGTAAGCTGCATCATTGGGCGTTCGACGAAGGGCTGATCGAGATTCACTTCGACGGCACGAACTACCGCGTTGTAATCACGGAGGAAGCACAGCGGTTGGCCGATACGGCAGGTCTGACACCGGGTTGGCTGATCGCACAGGGTGGGGCAATACCTCCCGACCGCCCACCGCCCCCGGCTAGCCGACCCGACCCCGCTCTGTTGGCACACCTCCGGACGCTTCTTCAGCTTCCCGGCTGATATCTGCGAGGTAAGCCCTGACCCTCTTTCCAAGCCATTCGGCAACGGTCACGTTGACCGCATTCCCGAGGGCGTGATAGCGGAGAGAATCGAGGTCTTCGCGCGGGCGAAACCTCTCGTCATTGGGGAGAGTCCACCCGTCGGGGAAACTTTGAAGCCGCTCACACTCCACGGGCAAAAAGCGCCTGACCCGCCCGTCAGGGTAGCTCGCGTAGTTGCGGCTCCAGTCGGTCCCGGTGTGTCGGGCTGAGCAGGCATACAGGCAGTGAGCCATCCGCTTCACGATTGGCCCTTTGCTAAGATCTCCAACGCACTCTTTAAAGGGGGAAATAGGTTTCTTCCCATCCGGGCTGCTCGTCGGAGGATGCCCCGTGCGGCATTCGGGCTCAAAAAGTATTTGGGATGGACCTCGCCCATCTCCATGCACGCCAACAAGGAACACTCGGGGGCGAGACTGGGGGACGCCGAAGTCTTTACTGTCAAGCACACGCCACCCAACGCAATACCCGAGGTCGGCCAGAGTCCGAAGGACGATTGCGAAATCTCGTCCTTCGTGGGAAGAGAGAAGTCCCTGTACGTTTTCGATGAGGAGAACTCGGGGCAGGTACTCTCCAACCAAGCCAGCAAACTGATAAAAGAGTCCAGATTGGTTCCCTTTAAGCCCAGCTCTCGGCCCCTGTCGCGCCACTGAGACATCCTGGCAGGGAAATCCTCCGGCCCAGACATCGGAAACAGGGATGGGGTCTCCGCCTGTGACTTTTTTAATGTCCGCATCTTTGCGGACGCTGGGCCAGTGGCGGTCGAGGACCGCGCGGCAGTAGGGGTTGAGTTCGCACTGGTAGGTGACTTCGAACCCCGTGTTTTGGAAGGCAAGATCGAATCCTCCAATGCCCGAGAAGAAGGAGGCTAGGCGAGGCTTGCCTGTAGGGAGGGCTTCGCTTCTCCGCTCAACTCCTGTCGGAATCGAGACGCGAGGGCGTCGAGGTTTGCCGTTTCGCAGGCCCATACGACGATCCGCCGCCAGCCCAATTTCTGGTACTCACGAGCGTGTTGGGCGTCCCGCTCACGATTTCGAGTCAGTTTCTTGTACCAGTAGTCCGTGTTCGTTTTCGGCTTTCGGTGAGCGCTTCCTTTCTTGCAGTCGTGGCCGTGCCAGAAACAACCGTGAACAAACACGACGGTTCTGCGCTTTGGGAGAACGACGTCTGGCTTCCCCGGCAAATCGACACGATGAAGTCGAAACCTGAACCCGAGTGTGTGCAACAGACTTCGCGTTCGGAGTTCGGGTGTGGTGTCCTTGCTCTTGATGCGGCCCATAATGGCGGACCGCTTCTCCTTCGTGAACATGTCCATGTCTGTTTTCCGCCGGCGACCTGGCCGGTGGAAAGTATACGAAAGTCTATCTATTGACTACTGAACCGCAAGCCGGATTGACTGGTGCCCGACCTGTTTCCGTATCAACCGCACGTTCCATTCGGAGGTGCGGTGCGAACTGCACGGCCATCCGGTGCGGGTGACGACCCTCGATCTCGGTCGGGAGTGGGAGGACGTCCGCCGGCAACTGCTCGCGCTCCTCGACTGACAGGCGTGTCGCGGCGGGTTCGCCAAGTCGCAGCCCTTCCATTCCGCCCGCCCCCCGCGTACACTTCCACACGCCGGGGGCGAAATGGTTTCGACCGGGCAAAGTGATCTGCCGTGTCGCGTGCCGTGGTTGATCGGTTGGCCACGTAAAAAGCCGGTCAAAAATTATGTGCTGAAACTCAGTACACCCTGGCGGCCTAACTAGTCACCAGCCGTTTGCGATCCTCCCGCCTGAGAGGAACGCATTCGGACGCAATTCAGGCTCGCGGACGCTCGAGGGCCGGGCAACCGGCTCGCTTCGGGGGCGGCGTTCGCTAAACAACTGACCGATAGCGACCACCGGACTCCGCGTGTTGGGGCCGGGGGGAGCGAACGAGGGGCAACCGCAAGGTAGGCCCCAAACCTAAGCACGCTACGCACGTAGAAGCCGACAGGTTAGTGCCTCGGGACGCGGGTTCGATTCCCGCCGCCTCCACTCGACGGGTTTGCTACATCTCGCAACGAGCCGCACGGGGGAGCAGAAACTGCTCCCCCGTGCGGCGTTTGTATCTCAACACCACCGACGTTGCAGTGCGTGATCGTGCGGCTGCTGTTAGCATCCCTCACTACTTCCACTCGGCCCTGAACGGGGGCACGGGTCGCTCGGCCGCGACCCGGTGAGGGTGAGTCACGCTGCTTGAATTCCCAGTCGATCCGCCGATCACACTTCCCCCAATCGATATGACCGCTCAATTTGCCCCATCTTGGGCATGTTTTCCCTCGTTTCCCGATTGCCTACCATCTAGATACCTCCCGCCAAAGGGGGAAGTAAGGCTCATTTTCCAGGGCATTTCGTGTACACCTCGGCCTGGACCCGGAAGTGGGTACGGGTCTCGAACCAGTCGAACGTGAGGTCCAGCAACTCCTGCATCGTCTGGCACC
>JANNDF010000928.1:0-7473 GCA_031387445.1 Planctomycetia bacterium | reverse complement strand
GTGGTCGAAGAAGCCGGTGGCGGTCAGGATCACTTGCCACACCAGCAGTCCCACGCCGACGACCATGTGCAGCACGTGCAGGCCGGTCATGCTGTAGTAGAACATGAAGAACAACTGCACGCGGTACGGGTCGTAGTCCTCGCCCGCCTTCGCCGGCTGGCCGTCCTTGTTCTTCAGCTTGGCGTGGTGCAGGGCCACCTTCAAGTTCTCGTTGAACGCGCTCTCCGGGGTGGCCGGCAGGGTCGGGTCGCCCTCCCGCGCCTCGGCGTACTCCTTCGCCGCCTCTTTGGTCAGGTAGGCCGCGTTGCCCGGCACCAGCCCTTCGGCGTAGTCGAGTTGGTACTCGCGGGCCTTCAGCCCGAGGAACGCCGCGCACAGCAGGGTGGTGAGCACGAGGTACCGCATCAGCCTCTTGCGGCTGCCCTCGTAGCACGCGCGGACGGCGAGCGTGATGGTCAGGCTGCTGGTGAGCAGCAGGAACGTGTTCAGACTGGCGATGCCCACGTTCAGCGCCGCGCTGCCGGCCTCGAAGTCCTTGGGGTACCACAGGCGGTAGACGGTGTACGCGCAGAACGCCCCGCCGAAGAACAGCACTTCGGTGACCAGGAACAGCCACATGCCGAACCGCACGCTGGCGTGCTGCTGGGCCATGTTGTTGAAGTGGTGCGCCACCGGCCCGGACGTGCCGTGCGCGGGTGCCACCGCCGCGGTGCTAGCTGCCACTGGTCACCCCCTGCGTAGCCGTGCCGTTCGTGTGCGCGCCGTGGTCGGTCGCGGTCATCTTCTCGACAATGCTCAGCCCGTCCGGCACGCCGTACTCGTACGGCCCGAAGTACACGGTCGGGGTGTGCGGGAAGTTGTGCGCGTCGGGCGGGCTGGTGGTCGCCCACTCCAGCCCGGTCGCCTTGTACGGGTTGTTGCCCGCCTTCTTCCCGAAGAACAGACTGGCCGTCAGGTAGAACACCGGCATGGCGTACCCGATGCCCTGGATGTACGCGGCGGCCGTGCTCATCACGTTGTAGATCTGGAACTCGTCCGGGTAGTTCGGGTAGCGGCGGGGCATGCCCAGGAAGCCGACCACGAACTGCGGCAGGAACGTCAGGGCGAACCCGACGAGCATGACCACCGCGGCCAGCCGGCTCCAGAAGTCGGAGTACATGCGGCCGGTCATCTTCGGCCACCAGAAGTGCAACCCGGCTTGCCACGCGAACATCATCCCGCCCACCATCGTGTAGTGGAAGTGGGCGATGACGAAGTACGTGTCGTGCAGGTGGATGTCGGCCCCCATCGTGCCCAGGAACAGGCCGGTCAGCCCGCCGATGGTGAACAGCACGATGAACCCGATGGCGAAGATCATCGGCGCCTGGTAGCTGATCACCCCGCCGTACAGGGTGGCCGTCCAGTTGAACACCTTGATGGCACTCGGCACGGCCACGAGCATGGTCAGGAACGCGAACACCATGCTCAGGTAGTACCCCTGGCCGGCGAGGAACATGTGGTGGCCCCACACCAGGAAGCCGACCACCGCGATGCCCACGCTACTCCACGCCACCGCCGCGTAGCCGAAGATGTTCTTGCGGCTGAAGCACGTCAGCACCTCGTTGATCACGCCCATGCCGGGCAGGATCATGATGTACACGGCCGGGTGGCTGTAGAACCAGAACATGTGCTGGAACAGGAGCGGGTCGCCGCCGATCTTCGGGTCGAAGATGCCGACGCCGAACAGCTTCTCCACCGCCGCCATCACCACCGTCACGGCGATCACCGGGGTGCCGAGCAACTGGATCACGCTGGTGGCGTACATGGCCCACACGAACAGCGGCAGGCGGCCCCAGGTCATGCCAGGGCAACGCATCTTGTGGACGGTGGCGATGATGTTGATGCCGGTCAGGATGCTGCTGAACCCGGTGATGAAGATGCCCAGGCCGGCGTACAGCACGTTCGTGTGGCTGTACTTCGTACTGTACGGCGGGTAGAGCGTCCAGCCCGTGTCCAGGCCGCCGACGAGCAACTGGTACACGAAGAACATGGCCCCGAACGCCCACACGTAGAAGCTCATCAGGTTCAACTTGGGGAAGGCCATGTCCTTCGCGCCGATCATCAGCGGCACGAGGTAGTTCCCCAGCACGCCCGGGATGACCGGGATGAGGAACAGGAACAGCATGATGGTGCCGTGGGCGGTGAACGCCTTGTTGTACTGGTCCAATTCCAGGATCGCCCCGGTGGGGGTGATCAGGTTGGTGCGGACCAGTCCGACGGCAATGGCCCCGGCGACGAAAAAGATGGACACGCCGACCAGGTACATCAACCCGATCCGCTTGTGGTCCACCGTGAGCAGCCAGCCGAGCAGGCTGGTGTCGTGGTTCAGGTAGTGCTTGCGGGTGCGGTCCTCGGCCGGGGTCGGCTCGGCTGGCGGCACCCCCTGCGGGGTGTAGTCCAGCTTCGGCGCGTCCACCGAGGCGGGGATCAACGGGGGGGGGGTCGCGGTGGCCATCAATTGCCCTCCTTCTTCGGTTCACTCTGGCTGGCCTTCGGCGCCCCGCCGATGGGCGTCGGCGTCCGCTCCACGCGGTTCGGCAGGTCGCCCGGCTTCAGGCTGCGGATGTACGCGGTCAGGTTGTGAATGTCGGTCTCGGTCGCCAGCCCGCCGTGGTACGCCGGCATGATCGGCTTCCACCCGCTCCGCACCTGGAGGGCGGGGTTGCGGATGGCGTTGCGGATGTACCCCTCGTCGGCCGACACCAGCTTCCCGTCGTTCAACTCCCGCTTGGTGCCGTACAGGTTCTCCAGCGTCGGCGCCTTCGGCGGGGTCGGGTCGTCCACACTCTGGGTGAAGTGACAACCGTTGCACTGCAACTTGCGGAACAGCAGCGCCCCCTGCCAGGCGGGCGAGCCGTCGAGCGGGCCTTTCGGCATCTGCCCGCCGGCCCACGTCCGCTGCACCCGCTCGTCGCTCTTGAACCGCCCCTCCTGCCACTCCGCGAACCGCTCCGGCGAGAGCACATACACCTTCCCCACCATCTGCGAGTGCCCCTGCCCGCAGTACTGGTCGCAGAACAGGTGGTGCGTCTCGACCCCGCCTTTCGCCGCGGGGGTGAGCATCGGCTTGTACCACGCGGCGGTGTACCGACCGGGCACCACGTCGAACTTGCTACGGAAGGCGGGCACGCCGAAGTCGTGGATCACGTCCTCACTCGTCCCCGTCACTTTCACCGGCACGCCGGCGCACAGGGTCATCTCGTTGATCTGCCGGCGACCGTCCGGGTCTTGCACCTTCCACATCCACTGCTTGCCGGCGACGAAATACTCCCGCTCGGCCGCCTCTTTCGGCACGTTGATGGCCATATCCCAGATGCGGGCGCCGTACACGAAGAACGACAGGAAGAAGAGCAGCGGGATGACCGTCCAGATCACCTCCAACTTGTTCGACCCGAGGATCCGCTGCGGCTTGGTGTGCGTGTCCGACTTAGCGAACCGGAAGCAACAGTAGGTGAGTAGCGCGTACACTGCACACCCGCCGAGCGTGCACACGCCGGAGATGTACCAGAACAACAAGTCGTACTGCACCGCGAACTCGGACGCCTGCGGCGGGAGGATCGGCGGTGTGTCCATCACTGCGAACATGTCAACAACCCCGGAAGGGATAGTTCTCAATCAGCCGACCGGCGGGGGGATCGTCTTCTCCCCCTTCGCCCGCACCCGTGCCCGCCAAACCACCACCCCGGCCACCACAATGGCCGGGACCGCCGCCACGGCCAGGATCCGCATGGCCAGACGGTAGTACCCCTCCGGGCTGTCGACGCCGAGGTAGCACGACAGCGACGGCGTTGAACTGGTACTCCCTTGCCCTTCACCGGCCGCCGTCTTCACCTGTTCGGCGATGGCGGGGGCGTCGTAAGCCAGTTGCGTGTTGTAACTGCTCACCCGGCCGGTGGGTGTGAGCACCAACACGGCGGAGGAGTGCTGAATCTCGGACGCCACCTTGTCCGAGGCCACCTCCACCTGCTTCTTCACGTTCATCCGCACGAACTTGAAGCCGATGGCTTCCGTCACTTCGCTGATGGTGGCGTGGGCGGCGGCGGCGTGGTCGCCGCGGTTGGTCGGGTTGGCGCTCAGGAACCACACACCCGGCACATCCTTGTTCCGCCCGTCGTATTCGAAGTGGAAGGCGTTCCGCCGGCCGTTCGCTTGCATCGGGTGCTCGAAGCTGTCGATGCTGAAAAACACCACGTTGAACGCACCACCAGCGGTCATCTTCGCGTCGGCCGCCCGTATCTGCCGAAAGACGGTGAGCAGGTTGTCGATCGTCTGGTTGCACAGCATCGGGCACTTGAAGTACACCGGCACCAGAAACGTCGGCTTGCCGCCGATCACGTCGCGGAGCGTGACGGCCGCCCCGGTGTGGTCGTAGAAGGTGCCATCGAGCGGGATGGTCGTGCCGAGCACCTTCTTCTGCGTCTCCTCGGTGATGGTCAAGCTCTGCAGCGTCTCGGGCGACGGCGGGGGCGGCTTGGTCATTTGCCCGTACCCGAGGCCTTGGCCGACGGTGACCCCACCAGCGCACGCCAGCACGGCGACGGCGAGCAGCCGGGCGAGCAGGGTGTGCGTCATGGGAGGCCTCCAAGGTACTCCGCACCCGCCGGGTGCGGTTCCAATCCGCCGCACCCGGCGGGTGCGGAGTACTTTCACTTGTGCCCGTGGCCGGCGTGGTCGTCCTTCTTCTCAACCGCACTCGGCAGCGGCCCCGCCACACCCCCGGCCGACATCTTCGGCTTGCCGAGCGTGCCGGAGGTCACCACCGCCTTCTTCTCCGCCACCTTCAGGGTATCCTTCCACTTCGGGTCGTGGGCGACCAAGTGGATCATCTCCTCGATGGCGACCGTGGCCAACTTTCCCTCATGCCCCTTCACCCAGACCGTCTCGTCGAGCAACTTGGCGTTCCCCTGCCACGGGTCGGTGTAGTTCTCCGGCCGCAAATCTTCGGGGTACACGATCGGGGCGTTGTCGCCCTTACTGGCGAACGAGCGGAGGAACGGCGGGTCGGTCACCGGTCGGCCGTTCGCGTCCAGACGGTCGAAATTGAGTTGGCGGTTGTACTCCAACTGCGGCTGCGGCACCGGCGGGGGGGGCTGCTCACCGGGGGTCGACTTGGACACCGGGTCGGCGGTCCAGTTGCGGGTGCGGCCGGACCGCTCGTTCCACGGCTTCAGCTTGGTCTTGTTCTCCTCGTTGACGCGGTCCTGCGTGGCCTTGTCAGTCGAGTCGGTCTTCACCTCCGCCTCCTGCCGGGACTCCTTGCCGTTCACGAACAGGAACGCCCCCTGCACGAGCAGGTAGGTGACGACCAGCGTGATGGCCACGACGATCGGCACGTAGACGATGGTCCGCGCGTCGAACTTGTCCGGCTCGTGCCCGACCTTCGCGGACTGGGCGTTCACGCCCGGCACTTCCTCGTGGTGCCCGCCGGCCGACGCCCCGCTCATGGCCATCCACAATTGGGCCATCGGGCCGTCGCCGTGCCCGTGCCCGTCGCCCCCAGCGGGGGCGGGCGTGCCGGGCGGCGTGTGCGGTGTGTCGGCCATTTCAATACCCCTCGTGGTACGCGATCGTCTTCGCCTCGCGGCTAACCGTGCCTTGTTTTCACTTGCTCCTTGTCACTTCTCACTTGCTACTTCCGCTCAATGGTGTCCCCACTCGGCCAGGAACTTCGTCTCGCTGTTCTTCGGCAGGATGGCCCGCTTCTTCAGTTGGGTGGCGAACACGAACGTCCACGCCCCGCCGACCATGAAGATCGCTCCGAACGCCATCGGCAGGTGCGTCCACGTGTGCGGGTGCGGCACGCTCGGCAGGATCCACCAGATCACGTCGCACGCGCACACGCCCAGCAGGATGCACGCCATCACCTTCATCCCGCGTGGGCTGGTCTTCACCTCGCGGAACAGCAGGGTGACGAACGGCAACAGCCAGTGGAAGGCCATCAGGATGTACGTCAGGTAGATCCACCCGGTCGCCTGGCCGGTCTCGCCGCCGCCGATGCCGTTGACGAAGCTGTCCTCGTTCCCCGCACCCCGCTTCAGGTAGTACGGGATTTCTTCCGGCAGGTTGCCCGCCCACACCAGCATGAACTGGCAGAAGCTGGCGTACGCCCACGCCATGCAGAAGCCGAGCGTCAGGCTGCCGATGTCGATGCGGAACTTGTCCTTCACGATGGCCGTCAGGTCGGGCCGGGTGGGGCTGTTCGGGCGGGTGTCGTTCGGCACCTTGGTGAGCGTGTAGAACACCAGCGTGCTGAACGTCAGCGTGGTGAGGGCGGTGTTGAACATGAACACCACCGGGAACATGCTCGACGCCCACGTCGGCTCGACGCTCATCACCCAGTCGGTGATGAAGAACGTCATGGTGATGACGAAGATCGGCACCCCCGGCCCGCTGATGACGTGCAGTTTGTACTTCTCTTTCTCGGTGTCGGACACGTCCTCCGCCTTGCGGGCCTGTCGGTGTAGCAGGAAGGCCAGCGTGCCCAGGATGACGAAGTAGATCACGTACCGGATGGCGAACCCGGTCGGGTTCATCCAGTCCTTCGTCTTTTTCAGCCCTTCCTCGGCGGCCAGTGGCGGGACGTGTTCGGCGACGGCGACGGTGGCGATGTGTCTCACGTCCTTGTCGCCTTCGCCCAGCCCCTGCTCGATGTACTTGGCCACGTCCTTCTTCTGCTCTTCGTTGAACTTCGCCTCGGCCTCCACCTGCTCGGTCGGCTGGTGCCAAACCCCTTCGCTCCACCAGAACGGCGACTGGTCGCCGGCCAGCACCACCGCCCCGACGACCGGCACGCCGAGGACGGCGAGGAGCGGCAGGGTGCGGATGCTGGCCTGGAAGATGCGGCGGAAGATGATCCCCCAACTCGCCTGGGCCAGGTAGCCGATCATGCTCAGTAGCAGCGAGCCGAACGGCAGGCTGCACCAGAACACGAACCCGCACAGGTACGCCAGGAAGAAGTCACGCAGGCCGTGCTCCTTGTCCGTGCCCAGGCCGACGAACCCGCCGACGAAGAACACGGCGGCCCCGACGGCGAGGGCGGCGAGGCTGAACAGTCGCACCTTCGACACGTCCACGAGCGCATCCGGGAGGACGGTCTCGTGGTGGTGATCGCCGTGGTGGGTGGCGGTCGCGGCCATTACTTGTGCCCCTCGTGCGGCTTCTTCTCGCCCTTCGGGGCGTTCAGTTCTTTCTTCACGTCGTCGGGCAGCTTGGCGGCGTCGGCCGCCTGGCTGTGTTGCAGCACCCGCACGAAGGCGGCCAGGCGCCAGCGGTCGGCGGCGTCCGGCACCTGCGTCTCGTGCGACCCCATACCGCCGTACCCCCAGTAGATCACCTGGTAGATGTACCCGACGGGCAACTCCTTCAGCGGCACTTCCAGCCCGTACTTGTAGAACCCGCGGCTGCTGCCGGCGGGGTTCCCGGTGTAGTCCTTGA
>JANNDF010000917.1:0-8492 GCA_031387445.1 Planctomycetia bacterium | reverse complement strand
GCCAGAAGGTTCTGGCGCCCTCCCTCACGGTCGGGCCTCCGTACTGAACCAGTGCATCACTTCCGCTTCACGTCCTTCTCGTTGATGTCCGCACCGGTCTGCCGGTCTTCGAGCAGGTGCTCGGCGAAGAAGTCCCACATCTTCTGGGTGAAGTACGGGGTGGCCACGCCGAACGAGTGCCGAGCGCCGGGGATGATGAGCAGGTCGAACCGCTTGTTCGCCTTGATGAGCGCGTCCACCAGCCGCATGGTGTTCGCCGGGTGGACGTTGTTGTCCACCTCCCCGTGGACGAGCATCAGATGCCCCTTCAGGTTGCCGGCCAGCTCCGCGTTCGTCGGGATCTTGATCTCGAACTTGGTGGCCGCCTTCGCGTCAGCCGCTTTCGTGTCGGTCGTCTTCGTGTCCGTGCCCTTCACGTCGGCCGTCTTCGTGTCGGCCGTCTTGGTGGTGCCATCGTTCTTCTGATCGGCCGCCACCTCCTTCTCCAGCGCGGCGATCTTCACCCGAATGGCCTCCAGCTTCTGCTTCAACTCCTCCGCCGACACTTGGCTGCTGCCGTCCGGGTCGGTCGCGTCGAGCAGTTCGAGCAGTTCGGCCTCGATTTCGGCGGCCGGCGGGCGACGCCCCCCCGTCCCGGTGCCCCGACCACCCCCTCCGCCCGTGCCGTTCCCCGTCGCGCCGCTCCCAGTCGTGCCCGTCGCCGCGGTGCCGTCCTTCTTCTGCTCGGCCACGGCCACCTCTTTCATCCCGTGGTACTGCTCCGACCAGTTGTCGTTGTAGATGTTGTTGTCGTGGTTGCCGGCGCTCGCCACCGCCGCCTTGAAGAAGTCGTTGTACGGCTTCTGGAGCACCGCCGCGGCGGACATGAACCCGCCCCCGCTGTGCCCGTAAATGCCCACCCGCTCGATGTCGATGAAGCTGTGCCGGGCGGCCAGTGCCTCAATCGCCGCCTTCTTGTCGATGAGCCCGTAGTCGCGGAGGTTGAAGTAGCCGAAGCTGTGGTACGCCTTCGACCGCTCCGGGCTGCCCCCGCGGTGCCCCACCTGGATGACGACGAACCCGAGTTGGGCCAGTTGCATGTAGCTGCTGTGCGCGGTGAACCGGTGCGTCACGCCTTCCTGCTGCGGGCCGGGGTACACGTAGGTGATGATCGGGTACTTCTTCTTCGCGTCGAAGTCGAACGGCTTCCACATGTTCCCGTACAGGTCGGTCACCCCGTCGGCCGCCTTCACCACGAACGTCTCGGCGTGCTTCCACCCGGCCTTCTCCAGCCGGCCGGTGTCGGTCGTCTCCAGGGTCATCACCACGTTGCCGGAGTCGTCCCGCACGGTGGCGAACGGGGCGGAGTCGGTGCGGGTGCTGTTCACCACCAGGAACTTCCGGCTGCCCGACAGGTACTGGTAAGCCGGCCGTTGCTCCGGCCGTTGCACCTGCCCCTGTCCCTGGCCGAACCCGCCGCCGCCGCCACCGCCGCCGAACCCGGTGGCCGGCGTCACCTGGTTGAACCCGCCGGCCATCGTCTTGCCGTCCGGCAGCACGCTCGGGTCGAGCAGGGTCAGCCCGGTGCCGTCGAATTTCACCCGGTACAGGTGCTGGTAGTACACGTTTTCGTCCGCCTCCCGCCCGTTGCCGACCAGGTAGATCGTCTTGTTCTTGGCGTCCACGTCCACGATCGAACTGGCCCGCCACGCCCCGCTGGTGATGGCGTTCTTCAGCTTGCCGTCGCGGCCGTACAGGTAGAAGTGGCCCCACCCGCTCCGTTCCGACCACCAGATCATCTCGTCGGTCTCTTCCACGTACCGCGGGTTGTTCGGCCGTAGGGCCAGGTTGGCCGCCTCGTACCCCTCGGCGAGCAGACTCGTGGTCTTCCCGGTGGCCACGTCCAGGTTGCAGATCTCCAGGTTCCGCTGGAGGCGGTCGCGGCGGATGAACCGCAGTTCGCCCGCCCCCTTGCCCCACCGCACGTCCGAGTACCGCTCGTCCTTCCACTTCGACGTCACCCGCGTGGCCGCCTTCTTGCTCACGTCGCCGTACCACAGTTCCACCCGCCGCACCGCATCCTCACCGGGCATCGGGTACGGGTACTTCTCCAGCGCCGGCCGCGGCTGGGCGATGGAGTCCACCAGCCACAGTTCCTTCAACCCGCGGCTGTCATTCCGGCTGACGTGGAAGAACTTTGAGTCCGACGACCACGTCACGTTCGGCCGCGTCTTCCGCTCGGCCGGCGGGGTCGGGGTGGCCGTGCTGGTGCCCCCCGTGCTGGTGCCGCCCGTTCCGGTGCCGCCAGTCTGCGTCTGGGTGGTTTGCGTCTGGGTTTGCGTTTCGCCGGTGTTGGTCCGCTCGCCGGTGCCCACCCCGCGGCCGCCGAACCCGCCCCCGCCGTTGAACGAATACTCCTCCGCCCCGTCGTTGGTGACTTGCACGGCCTTGTCCTCGGGCTGGCCTTCCTCACCCAGGTACAGGTTGTGCTTGAGGGCGTACACGTACCACTTCTTGTCCGGCGACAGGGCTTTGTAGCTGCCCTCACGGCCGCCCGGCCCGCCCGTCGGCGGTGGTTGAGTGCCGCCGCCCTGCTGCTGCGTTTGGTCTTGCTGTTGTTGATCCTGCTGCTGTTGTCCGCCACCCCCGCCCTGGCCACCACCACCCTGGCCACCGCCGAAGCCGCGTTGCACCTGCCGCAGCATCTCGTCCACCCGCTCGTCACCATACTGCTTCCGCATTTCCGCGATCCGCTCCGGCGTCAGCGGGCCACCGGGGGTCAGCGGCAGCCGCCCCGTCTGCTTGAGTGCGTCGGCGGTCAGGTCGTACTCGTACTGGTACTCGGCGAACGAGAACCGCAGCTTCTTCCCGTCGTCGGTCAGGACCGGGTTGTTCAGGCGAAGGCTCTCGGCGTCGGTCGGCTTCTTCGACGCCTCGGACAGCTTGGACGCCATCGACACGTGGTCGAACAGCGGGGTCTTCTCCTTCTTGGCCGGGTCCACCTTCCAGTAGCGGGTGCCGGTCGGCGTGGCCGCCGAGTACCAGAACACGTCGGTGGTGCCCACCCACCGCGGGGTGACGTTCACCGTCTGCACATGCTGGGCGATGAACTCGGCGTTGAACTTCTGGGCGAGCGGGTAGTTCGCCCCGACCACGCGATTGGTTGCGACCGACTTGTCTTGTGCGGCGACGAGTGCCGGGATCGCAGCCAGTGCGACCGCGGCGAACAGGCAGCGGAGGTTCATGGTGTCGAACCGGGTGGGGAAGGGAGGCAAATGGGGTCAGGGAATTGTGCGACATCCCTGGTAGGGTCGTCAACGACCGAATCCCAAGACCGTTCCCCGCCGCCGGTCGAATGTGCTCAGCAGATGCTAGGAACTGTGAACGGACCTCCGGGCGCGCTGTATCGAAGCGGAATCAAACAGTTCAGGTCGGATCTGATTCGGCGCCTCACTTTCACTCTGGCCTTCGGTGAACTCCTCAAGCGGCCAGAAATCGCAGAATATTCGGACACTTCCCCGGCCGACTCCCACCGCATGGTTTACCTTCGCGGTGCCTCCCAACAGGCGCACACCCCGTCCGCCGCCCCCTGTTGAGTACCCCAATGGCCCGCGAAGCTGACTACAGCCCGACCTTGTTGGTGAACCGGCCGTCGGCGGTACCCGCCGTCGATGCGGACGCCGGCACCACCAACCTGCGGAACACCCCCGCCCCTCCCCACCGCGCGAACGCGTACCCGCAACCGGGCGAGGCGTTCGGCGGGTTCGAGATCGTGAGCGAACTCGGCCGCGGCGGGATGGGGAGGGTGTTCCTCGCCCGTCAGCCGGGCATGGGGTCGCGGACGGTGGTGTTGAAACTGGGCGAACTGCTGTCCGCCGAGTGCCAGAAGTTAGCCAAGCTGCAACACCCGAACGTGGTGCCGGTGTACTCGTTCCACCAGTGCGGAGGGATGCAGGCGGTGTGCATGCCGTACCGCGGGCCGCTCACCCTGGCCCATCTGGTGAACCGCCTGCAGACGGAAAATCTGCCCACGCTCAGCGGGCACGCACTCACCACCGTGATCGCCGATTGCCGGCGGACGCGGGAGCAATCGCTCCCCGCCGCCACCCCGCCGACCGCCCCGACCGCCCCGACCGACGAGCCGACCCCGGTCGGCCAAGCCGCCGACCGCCCGCTCGCCCGCTTGCGGTCGCTCAACTTCATCGACGCCGTCCTGACGCTGCTCCGGGAGATCGCCGACGGGCTGCGGTTCGCCCACGGCGAGGGCATCGTTCACAGCGACCTGAAGCCGGCCAACGTGCTCATCGCCGACGACGGCCGGCCGCAACTGATCGATTTCGGCATCGCCTACGACCGAACCACCCCCGGCGTGAGTGAACTGGTCATCGGCGGCACCCGCCCGTACTCGTCGCCGGAGCAGTTGACCTCCATCCTCCAGGCGTCCATCGAACACGACCACCGGACGGACCTGTACTCGCTCGGCGTGGTGGCCTACGAGTTGACCACCGGGCGGCTGCCGTTCGCCCCGAACTACGACCCGTCGGACGAAGCGGTCGAACGAGACCGCGCCGGCCGGTTCACCCCCCCGCCGTCGCCGCGGGCGGTGAACCCGAAAGTGCCGCCGGCGGTGGCGTCGATCATCGCCAAGTGTCTCGCCCCGAACGCGGCCGACCGCTACCAGTCGGCCGACGAGTTGATCGCCGACGTGGACCGTCAGCTCGCCCGCCGACCGCTGAAACACGCCCCCAACCCGTCGCGGTGGGAACTGGCGAGAAAGTGGGGGCACCGCAACCGCTGGCTGATCGCCACGGGGCTGGCCCTCGGCGTCGCCGGCGGCGGGTCGGGGGCGTTCGGCGTGTACTCGTCGAGGCAGAAGGAGCGGTTGGAGCAGGTGGAGGCGGTGGGGATGGCCGACGGGTTCGAGCGAGACGCCCGCAAGGCGCAAGCGCTGCTCGGAGCCGCGAACACCGACGCGGCCGGATTGGAAGCGGGCCTCCGCGCGGGCGAGCAGGCGCTGGCGCAGTACGGCGTGATGGGCGCCGAGCGGTGGTGGGAGGGCGGCCCGGCGGCGAAGCTGCCGGCCGACCAGCGGGCCCGACTGCGGGAGAAGGTGGCCGGTCTGCTGTTGGACATGAGCCGGTCGGCCGGCACGCGATCGACGATGGTGTCGGTGCTGGGCGACCGCGGGCGGTGGCAAGCGAAGGCGAAGGATTGGAACAGACGGGCGGAGCAGGCGTTCCCCGGCGACTCGCCGGTGCGTGGTGTATGGACGCAGCGGGCCTGGCTGTGCCGCCTGGGCGGCGACGCCGCCGGGGCGAAAGGGGCGGCCGACACCGCCGCCGGCATCCCGCTGACCACCGCCGCCGACTACCGCGCCGAAGGCCGCGAACTGCTCGACCAGGGCCGCTGGCAGGAGGCCGGCGAACACCTGACGAAGGCCATCGGACTCGACCCGTCCGACTACTGGGCGTCGTTCGCCCTGGGGCTGGCGTACTACCGCCGCGGGGACGACCGCAACGCCGTCCTCGCCTACGACGTGTGCGTGGCGCTCGACCCGGCCGTGCCGGGCGGGCACTTCAACCGCGGGGTGGCGCTCCTCCGCAGCCAGCAGTTCAAGAAGGCGGAGGACGACTTCACCCACGCCATCGAAGCGAGAGCCGACTGGACCGACGCCCACCTGAACCGCTCCGCCTGCCGCGAGGCGCAAAGCCAATTCGACGGCGCGATCGCCGACCTGACCCGAGCACTCGACCTGGGCTACCCGCCGACGGCGGTGCTGCTCACCCGCTCGCGGGTGTACGCCCGCTCCGGCGAGGACGCGCTGGCGAAGAAGGATCTCGAAGCGGGTCTGAAGGAGACGCCGACGAACGAGAAGGGGTGGATCACCCGTGGGCTGCACCGCATGCCGAAGGGTGGGCCGGCCGGGCTGAAGGCGTTCGCCGACGCACTCGCCGACTTCGACCAGGCTCTAGCGCTCAACCCGCGGTCGATCACCGCCCTCCAGTGCAAGGCGCGATGCTATTCGCTGGCGAACGAAAACAAGCTCGCGGTGGCGACCCTGAGCGAACTGCTCGGCCACTACCCGGAGTGGCTGGACGCGATCTCCGGGCGGGCGATGCTCTACTCGCGGCTGGGCGAACGGGTGAATGCGCACGCCGACGCCGAGGCGGCGCTGCGGCTGGGTGAGTGGAAACCGCAGACCGCTTATCAGCTCGCCGGGGTGTACGCCATGACCTCGAAAGCGAACCCGGACGATAAACGGGAAGCGTTCCGCCTGTTGGCATCGGCCTTGCGAAATGGGTTCGGATACAACCTGCTGGAAATCGACCGAGAACTCGATCCGATCCGCTCCGAGGCGGAGTTTTCGCAGGTGGTCGAAGAGGCGAGGAAGGCGTTTGAGAAGAAGGCGAAGCAGTGACACCGGGGGCGGATTCGCCCCACCCCGAACCGACAACGACCCGGACACACCGTTAACCGACACCTGTTAACCGAGGCTATCGCCCATGACTCGCCCCACCGATTTGAAGATCGAAAGCCTGGAGCGCCGCGACCAGCCGGCGGTGTTCGGCAACCCGTGGCCGAACGCCGACCGCCTGACCATGAGCTTCGCCCCCAACGGGGTGGCGTACTCCAACCAGACGTGGGGGGCCGGCACGTTCAACAGCAACCTGTTCAGCGAGTTGAACGGGAGCATGTCGCAGAGCGTGTGGCAGGGCGAACTGCTGCGTGCGGTGGACGCCTGGACGTCGCAGGCGAACATCAACGTCGGGCTGACGGCCGACAGCGGACGGGCCTTCGGACCGGAAGGGTTCAGCGTGACCGGGCCGGCCGCGGCCGACCTGCGGGTGGGGGCCTTCGACCAGTCGCCGGAGGTGCTGGCCACCTCCATCCCGTATCACCCGCTCACCGGCTACCGCGCCGGCAACCTGATGCTGAACGGGCAGAAGACGTTCACCAAGGGCGGGGCGAGCGGCACCTCCGACCTGTACACGGTGGCCATGCACGAGGTGGCGAACATCTTCGGCCTGGCCGACAACGACACCGAAGCCGGGTCGGCGCGGAACGGCACGTACACGGGCGTGCGGACCGGCCTTTCGGCGAGCGACGTGACCGCCATCCGCAACCTGTACGGCAGCCGCCCGAACGACACGTTCGACGCCATCGCCGCCAACGGCACCACCGCCACCGCCAGCACCCTCACCGTCGCCACCGACCCGGCGAACACGACCAAGAAGCGGGTGGTGGCCGACGGCAACATCACCACCTCCGCCGACGTGGACGTGTACAAGTTCACCACGCCGAGTGGCACCAGCAGCCTGACGGTGCGGTTGGGCACCGCCGGCAAGAGCCTGCTGGCCGGCAAGGTGGAGTTGATGGACTCGACCGGAAAGGTGGTGAAGTCGGCCACCAGCACCAGCCCGCTGACCGGCGACACGGTGTTCACCGCCACCGGCATGAAGGCGAACACGACGTACTACGTCCGCGTGTCCGCCGGCTCGACCAACGTGTTCGCGGTCGGCACCTACCAACTGCGGGTCGGGTTCGGGTACGACCCGGTGACGGAGACGAAAGTGGACCCGCGGCAGCGGCTCGGGGCGGACGGCGGGGCGAACAACACGCAGGCGACGGCCACCGCCCTCACCGCGACCGTCGGGTACGCGGCGAACAGCCGGTACAGCGCGTCCGCCCGCGTGGAGTCGTTGGCCGACCTCGACTACTACAAGCTGACCGCCCCATCCACGGCCGGGGTGATGACCATCTCCGCCCAGGGGCTGGAAGGGTTGCAACCGAAAGTGATCGTGTACAGCGAGACCGGCGCGGTGGTGGGGAACGTGCTGCTGAACTGGGAGAACGGCCTGTACCGCACGCAAGCCGCCTTCCTCAGTTCGAACACCACCTACTTCCTCAAGGTGGAAGTGCAGGACGCCGACTGGTCGGCCCACAGCGGCGACTACCTGCTGGACGTGGACTTCCAGCAGCCGATCGCCTACCGCGACACGGTGGCCGCGGGCACCATGACGCAGACCAGTCAGGCGGCCATCGGGTTCGAGGTGAGCGAGAGCCGGGCGTTCACCTTCTCGTTGTACGCCCTGAGCACGAACACCGCCGCCGTCAACTGGTTCGACATCACCATCTACAGCAGCACCGGCGCGGTGGTGGCCGAGCTGGGCACCGACGGCATCGCCAGCATCGACACCTTCACCGCCTTCCTGAACCGCGGCAAGTACACCATCGTGTTCCGGCCGACGTTCACCTCCTCGTCGTCGGCCGCCATCTCGTACCTGCTGTCGGCCGCCCTCATCAGCGACCCGATCGACGTGTACGACCCGACCGTGCCCCCACCGCCGCCGGCCAGTCCGCCCCCGCCGCCGTTCACCACCGTGCCCCTGCCGACCACCTCCCCGCCACCTCCGGGGTACTACGACCCGTGGACCAACCCGTAAGGTCGGGTGGTCCGCTCTCGCCGAGAGCGGACTGCCTGGAACCGGGAACGCAGTGACCGGGTGAGAATC
>JANNDF010000913.1:0-4264 GCA_031387445.1 Planctomycetia bacterium | reverse complement strand
CATCACGCGGACCCTCTCGGGGCACGGCTCGCCGCTCACCCTCACTCCTTCGCCAACTGGATGAGGATCGTCTCGCCCTGCTTGAACGTCGTCTTCAGCGGGGTGGTGGCGGCGGCCGCGTACTTGGCCGGCAGCAGGTTCTTCTCCTTCAACTGCCCGGTGTTGTACTTGCCGCTCTCCGTCTGGAAGAGCGTGACCGCGTACTCCCCTTCCGGCAGGCCGTCGAACCCCTTCAGGGTGCTCGGCACGAACTTGCCGTCGGTGTCGCTCACGGTGTCGGCCACGAACTGCGTCTTCTCCTTCTCCTTCTCGGTGGCGGCGATCTTCTTGTAGAAGCTGACCGTCACCCCACCCACCGGCTTGCCGTCGAGCAGCACCTGCCCGCTCGCCGGCACCGGCTTCGGCGGGTTCTTCACCACCACGCCCGGCTCGTCGTTGTCCTTCACGATCGTGTCTTCCGGCAGCACGCCGTCGAGCATGACGTGCGAAATCACCGGCCCGCCCTTCTTCACCGTGATCCACGTCAGGTGGTCGAACTCGCCGTACTCCACGCCCCGCATCCGGCTGCCCCCGCCGGTGGTGGCCAGTTGGTAGTAGTTCATGCCGTTGCGGGTGAACTTCTGGAAGCGGTGGACGTGCCCGCAGAACACCGAATACTGCCGCCCCTCCAGCGCCTTCTCGAACGCCGCCCAGCCGTTCTTGTCCAGGTCTTTGTCCGTCCAGAGCGGCTTGTGGACGAACACCATCACCCAGCGGACGTCCTTCGTCTCTTCCAGCACCTTCTTGAAGTACGCCGTCTGCTCGGCCGACACGTAGCTCGCCTTGTACTTCTTCTTCTCGTCCTTTTCGGCCGCGTCCTCGTCCTCGCTGTTGACGGCGAAGAAGAGCACGCCCTTGTACACGAAGTGGTAGAACTTGCGGCCGAAGCGAGCCTTCCAGTCGTCCTGCTCCACGCTGTTGGCCAGGTCGTGGTTCCCCGGCACATAGAAGAAGGGCATGTCGAACTTGGCGGTCAGGCCGTTGAACTCCTTCCACTCACTTTCGAGTTGCTCCGGCTTGGTGCTGTACCCCTGGATCAGGTCGCCGACACTCAGCACGAACTCGGGTTGCAGCAGGTTGATCCGCTCCACCGCCTTGGTGAAGATCTTGCCGCGGTTCCCGCCGGTGCGGTCGGACACGACGGCGAACTGGAAGTTGTCCGGGTCGGCGTTCGGCTTCAGGCTTGTCCAGGGGTTTTTGTCTTCGCTGGTCGCACGGATGCCGGTGGCGGTGTCGGCGACCTTCGAGTCCGCCAGGGGCACGGCCCGAGAGGCGACCACGGCGAGGGCGACGACGACCAGCACACCCGCGGCGAGAAGCAGGCGCTTCATGGGAGAAGTGCTCCGAGGGGAGGGCAATGGGGGAGAGCATACCCGACGGTGGTGTGTGTGGGAACAGACCGGCGGGCAGCTTCACGGAAGTTTCGCGGGAGTGCTGGCAGGGTGGTCCGCCCTCGCCGAGGGCGGTTCGGACCCGGCTCTCGGCGAGAGCCGGCCACCCTAAATTGGTCTTCTCAAGCTCTCCACCTCGGGCAGGTCGGCCAACGTGTTCATCCCGAACGACTGTAAGAACCGCTTGGTGGTGCCGTACAGTTGGGGGCGGCCGAGGGAGTCGTGCCGGCCGGTGACCCGCACTAACCCCTTTTCCATGAGCAGGCGGATCAACTCCGCACAGGACACGCCCCGCAGCGTGTCCACGTCGGCCCGCGTGATCGGCTGCTTATACGCGATGACGGCGAGAGTTTCGAGTACGGCCGGGGTGAGGCGAACGTCTTGCCCGGTGCGACGCAATCGCAGGAGCCAAGAGTGGTACGCTGGTCGTGTGAGCAGTTGGTACCCGCCGCCGAGTTCTTCGATTTGGAATGAAGAATTGTCGTCCGCATAGAGCGTCCGCAATCGCTCAATCAGACGACGTGCGGCGTTGCCGTCCGGTAGACCGGCGGCGTCGGCCAGCTTGCGGGCGGGCAGCGGTTCGTCGGCGAGGAAGAGCGCGGCTTCGAGGCGGGCGAGCGCCGCGTCGCGGCCGAGCGGGTGCGGGGGTGAATTTTCTCTCACCTCCGGCGTGAACCTCAACCGATCTGATACTTCTCTGTTAACCGGACGAGTCGTGTGCGGGCGACGTGCGGCCGGGCCGAAGGTGGGGATCTTGTGACGCATGGAGAAAGAATGACACCGCCGACGTGATACCGCCAGGGGAACTGGTGCTGTGGATGGCGCTGGTAGCGACCGGGCGGCATGTGCCGCGCCGGGAAAAGGGGCCGACTCGGAAAGGAATGTCGGTTCGGGAATTTTTCGTTCGCAAGCGCCGTCAGTTATCGGGTATACTACCTTGTGTGTTCATGGGGTTGGTGGACGCGTCTCGTCCCACCCCCCCAGCGACACGGAAAAATCGGTCGTAGCCGTCCCGCCGGACCGACCGTACAACTTTCGGTTCCTGTTTCGCCACCGACCGGAACCGGTGGCGAATGCGGGCTCCCTGAGACGACCGCGGACTCTTCGCCCCGCCCTGGGATTCGGCACCCGTCATCGGAACGGTGAGTGTCCTCCCCCGCGGGGTGTTCGTCCGCTTCATCCCCGGCCGCGTCTGGGGATGAATTACTCTGCCGCCGGCGAACCGGACCGCCCGGCCAAAACGGATGAGCGCATTGCGATGACCCTGACGACGACCCGAAAACCGACTGACACCGCCGCCCGGCCGACCGACGAAGGTTATGCCGGCAAAGGGGCGGCCCGCGCCCGTGATGAGGACGACGACGACGCGGACGAAGCCCCGGCGAAGGCGGACGAGTACGGCCCTGGTGCGGACGACGCCCTCGGCCTGTACCTGCGGCAAATGGGGGCGATCCGCCTGTTGAATAAGGATCAGGAGCAAATCCTGGCGCGGAAGTTAGACTCCCGCCGCACCCGCTTCCGTCAGGCCGCGCTCACTGCCGCCCACGTGATCGGCCGCGCCCGCCAGCAGTTCGAGCGGGTGACCGCCGGCCAGACCGCCCTCGACCCGACCATCGACGTGTACAGCGACGAGGCGATGGCCCTCAGCCGTCAGCAGATCATCGACCGCATGAAGCCGCACCTGGAGACGGCGCGGCACCTGCTCGTGAAAGAGGCCCGCGAGTTTGCCGACCGCCCCGGCCCGACCGCCTCCGCCGAGGTGGTCCGCTCGTGGCAGCGGAGCCGCCTCCGCCGCCTGCGGAAGATGCGGAAACTGATGACCGAGTTGTCCCCCCGCACCGAAATGATGGAGCGGTGGGTGGACGACCTGAACGACCACGCCGACGAGATGAGTCGGCTGGTGCGGGCGGTGAAGGACTGCCCGGCCCGCAAGCCCGAGTTGGTCGAGGCCGAAAACAAGGTCCACATGACCCACCAGGAGTTGGCGGCCCTGGTGAAGGTCATCCGCCGCCGGCGGAAGGCGTACCAGCAGGCCCGCAGTGAACTGGCTGAAGCGAACTTGCGGCTGGTGGTGAGCATCGCCAAGGCGTACCGCAACCGCGGGCTGCCGTTCGCCGACCTGATTCAGGAAGGCAACCGCGGGCTGATGCGTGCGGTGGACAAGTACGAGTACCGCCTGGGGTTCAAGTTCGGCACCTACGCCACCTGGTGGATCCGCCAGGGCGTGCAGCGGGCGCTGGCCGATCACGCCCGCACCGTGCGGGTGCCGTGCCACCAGGTCGGCGAGATGGGCAAGATCGAGCGGAAGCGGGCCGAACTGGCTGCCGAACTGGGTCGCGAACCGACCCCTGGCGAACTGGCCCTGGCCCTGGACAAGACGGAGGACGAACTGAAGTCGCTCCGCCAGATGAGCCGCCAGCCGGTGAGCATCCACGAGCCGATCGGCGGCGACGGCGAACGGGCGCTCGAAGACTTCCTGTCCGACAACCACGTCATCAACCCCGGCGAGACGGCCGACGCCCGCCTGCTCAAGGACCGCATCAACGAAGTGCTCCGCAGCCTCGCCCAGCGGGAGCGCGAGGTGATCGAACTGCGGTTCGGGTTGAAGGACGGCACCCCGCGAACGCTCGACGAAGTGGCCCGCCAGTACGGCATCACCCGCGAGCGGATCCGCCAGATCGAAGCACGCGGCCTGCTCAAACTCCGCCAGCCCGTCCGCCGCGACCGCCTGGAAGAGTTCACCGACACCCACCTGCCCTCGGCGTGACATGTCGCCGCGACCCGCCGGGGAGCGCGTGAAGACGGGCCGCACGATTTCGCAGAGAAGACAGGAT
>JANNDF010000877.1:0-4032 GCA_031387445.1 Planctomycetia bacterium | reverse complement strand
GGTCGCGGTCACGCTCGCGGCGGCGCTCATTGCCGCGCAGGAACCCGTGCGCCGCTACAAGCCCATGATCACGGTGGACCACCCGGCCATGGCGGCGGTTGTGCCGGGCGGCGACGCCGTGGCGCGACTGGTCGGGCGTCTGGCCCGGGGCGAAGCCACGTGGCCACGCGGCCCTGACGGGCACGGATATCTGCCGTCGGTGCTGGCGGCACTCGACGTGCCCATCGAATCGCAGATGCTGGTCTTTTCGAAGACGAGCGTGCAGGCGGCCCATATCTCGCCCTCACGGCCGCGGGCCATCTACTTCAACGACGACGTGACGGTCGGCTTCTGTCGCGGAGGGGACGTGGGCGAGATCGCCGCCGCCGACCCGCAGCTCGGCACCGTGTTCTACACGTTCGACCAGGACACCACCGCCCCACTGAAGTTCACGCGGCAGACCGAGAACTGCCTGATCTGTCACGGGTCGTCGCGGAACCAGGGCTACCCCGGCCACCTGGTGCGGTCGGTGTCGGCCGACAAGTCGGGCGAGATGGTGCTCTCCCGCGGCAGCAAGACGGTCGATCACAGCACGCCGTTCGAGGACCGCTGGGGCGGGTGGTATGTGACGGGCACGAGCGGCAAGCAGACGCACCAGGGGAACCAGATCGTCGGCGGGTGGAACTGGGCGGAGAAGGACAAGCAGCCGGCGAGCGAGAACGTGACCGACCTGAAGCCCTACTTCACGGTGGCGAACTACATCACCCCGCACAGCGATTTGGTGGCGCTCATGGTGCTCGAACACCAGGGCGAGGCGCAGAACCGGCTGACGCGGGCCAGCTTCATCACCCGGCAGGCGCTGCACGAGCAGGCCGAATTGAACAAGGCGTTCGGCGAACCGGCGACCACCCGCAGCGAGAGCATCACGAGGCGAATCCACTGGACGTGCGAGGCGGTGGTGAAGTACCTGCTGTTCTGCGACGAGGCGAAGTTGACCGACAAGGTGGCCGGCACGTCCGACTTCGCCACCGAGTTCGCCACCCGCGGGCCGTTCGACGCCAAGAAGCGGTCGCTCCGCGAGTTCGACCTGAAGACGCGGCTGTTCAAGTACCCGCTCAGCTACGTCATCTACACGAAGCAGTTCGACGGCCTGCCGGCCGAGGCGAAGGAGCGCATCTACCGGCGGTTGTGGGAGGTGCTGACCGGCAAGGACACGCCGAAGGACTTCGAGCACCTGAGCAAGACCGACCGACAGGCGGTGCTCGAAATCCTCCGCGACACGAAGCCCGACCTACCCGCGTACTGGAAGGAGTAGCGGCCGAGACGACCCTGTTACTTGCCACCACCATTTCCCGCTGTTACGCTCGCGGCGTCCCTCTCGTGAGGTTTCGCCATGCGCTGCGGCCTGTTCGCCTTCGTCTTCGTCGTTTCACTCCCGCTCTTCGCCGCCGACCCGCCGAAAGCGGAATCGCCGAAGGCCCCCAGCTTCGCCGGTGAGTGGCAGACCACCTTCGGCCCGATGACCCTGACCGAGAAAGACGGCAAGGTGTCCGGCTTCTACACGATGGGCAACCAGAAGAGCGAGATCACGGGCACGCTGAAGGAGCGCAAGCTGACGTTCACGTACAAGGAGGCGGTGGCGACCGGCGAAGGCGAGTTCGAACTGGCCACCGACGGCCTCTCGTTCACCGGCAAGTGGAAGCAGACCGGCGACCAGCAGTGGGGGTTGTGGAAGGGGACGCGGCCAAAGCCGAAGGATTTCACCGGCCTGTGGCGGAGTGCAAGCGGGCCGATGCGGCTGACGCAGACCGGCGACAAGGTGCGGGGGCAGTACCTGTGGGCCGGGTCGGGCGGCATCGAGGGGACGGTGAAAGGGAAGGCGCTCACGTTCACCTACACCGAATCGACCGGCAAGAAAGGGAGCGGCACGTTCACCCTGGCCGATGACGCTGACAGCTTCGCCGGCAACTGGAAGGAGGAGGGGGCGTCGAAAGAGCAGCCGTGGCCGACGAACAAGCGGGTGACGCCGGTGCCGGGCAAGCAGTGGCTGATCGTGGTGGAGGCGAACTGGGAGGGTTCCTTGAACGAGGCCGAGTACAGCTTCGGCAGCATGTTGAAGACGTTCTTCGCCGGGTCGGAAGAGGTGGGCGTGCGGCACCGCCACTTCACCGACGCGGAGAGCATGGCCAAGTGGCTGAAGGAGGTGGCGTTCCTGGCCGAGCCGGTGGTGGTGGTGCTGTCGAGTCACGGTAGCGCGTCCGGGCCGAACGCGGAAAAGGGGCCGCCCACCCCGAAGGCGATCGCCGACGCCCTCCGCGGGGCGAGCAACGTGCGGCTGCTGCACTTCGCCGCGTGCGAGGTGATGCGGGGCAAGTTCGGCGAACAGGTGCAGAAGGAGTTGGGGGCCGACGCCACGTTCCCGGTGTCCGGGTACACGACGAGCGTGGATTGGGCCGGCAGTGCGGTGAGCGAGTTCCTCTTCTACGACTTCCTGCTCCGTCGCGGCATGGACCCCGAACAGGCGATGACACAACTCATCAAGGCGATGCCCTACGTCGGCGACACCGCTCCGAAGGACTCACCGATTCGCGCGCTGGGGATGAAGCTCCGCCCGTCGCCGCTGCTGCAAAAGGGTATCGAGCGGTAGGCGAGCCTTCTTGTAGGGCGGGTCGAGCGGCGGGGAATCAGAGCGCGTCGGCAAGCGACAGGTGACTATTCAGTTTCAGTCAGCCGCCGCGACGCCCCGCCGTGTTTTCGTGGTCTCGGCCCGCCGGAGTGCTTTCGTGGTTCCGGCGGGGCGTCGCGGCCGGCGGTTGGTGGCGGACAGCGGATCGGGTCAACATCGACGCCGTTGCTGTCCCCGGCCGCTCGACCCGCCCTACAAGACACGCCCGTCTCTCACTTCACTCGTCCGCTGCTTTCCTCACCGCATCCCGCAGTTTGCCAAGCGCGGGTTGAAGTTCCTTCAGTTTTGGGTCAGTGTTCATCGTCTCCAACGTCTGAACCATTTCGGCTCTGCTGCCCGGCTTCAGCCTCCGGACGAGCAGGGGAAGTGTCGGCGTGACTAATTCCGCGAACCGCACCCGATCCGGAGCAGAGTAGGCGTCCCGTTCGGTGAGCAAGATGAGTGCGCCATTCACGCTCGTCGCCGCTCCCTGTTTCATCCGTTCAAAACCGGCCATCCGTCCAGAGTAGTCCGGATCGTCCTTCGGGATGGTCGGAAGGTACTCGTCTACCACGTCGGTGATCGCGACCATCACCCGAAAGAGGTGAGCCGTCAGTTCGACCATTTCCCGCCCGCCGATGTGCTGTTCCGCGAAGGCCGCCATGTACACCTTCGAGATCGCCCCGAATTCCTTCGAGTAGGTGAGTATCTCCGAGAGCCGGACGGAGAGGGGGAACGTGGCGTTCCGGGCCAGTCCGAGATTCTCGTCGTCGGTGAGTCGCGCGAACACTTTGCCCGAGCGTTCGCTTCGGTAGCGAGGCAACTGCCGTGAGTCCTTCTTGGCCAGGTCAGTGAGGACCTTCTGCACCTTTGTCATCTCGGCGGAAGTCCACGGCCGGTCGTCGGCAGGCGCACCGAGGCGGAGGTATTCATCCGACGTGAGCGAGCGGTCGTCGGGGCCAAACTCACCGCTCCCCGTCGGGGGGGCGAGTGCGGTCGTGGGTGGCGACGCTGACAGCGCCGGTTGTCGGCCGGTGGAGGGTTGAGACGGGCCGCAGCCGGTCGCCAGGATACAGACACCGATGCCGACACATAGCAAGAGCCGACGCGAATGCGGTTTCATACTCCTCGCTCCATGGTGGTTGATGAGATCGGTCGCGTTCACCCCGTCAGTATCTCCCCCGCCTGCTCACACAGCTCCTTCGCCTGCTCCTCGGTCGGGGCTTCGGCGATGATCCGCACGACGGGTTCGGTGTTGCTGGCGCGGGCGTGCAGCCACCAGTCGGGGCCGTCGAGACGCAGGCCGTCGATGGTGTTCGCGGTGGCGTCGGGCCATTTCGCCCGCATCGCGTCGAGGGCCGGTTGAAGCTTCTCCTTCGGTACGGTGA
>JANNDF010000856.1:0-5041 GCA_031387445.1 Planctomycetia bacterium | reverse complement strand
CGGGGTCACAGACCAGGCTACAAAGGAGTGCCGCCCGGCAGGCGGCACCTACCCCCCGCACGCGAACCGGAACAGCACCTCCGCGGCCTGTTCGACCTGACTCAACTCCACCCACTCGTCTTTCGTGTGCGCCTGGGCGATGTCGCCGGGGCCGAACACCACCGCCGGGACGCCCGCCTGCCGAATGGTGCTCGCATCCGTGCCATACGGCACGGCGTGCATCTCGTGCGTGCCCACCACCGCGTCGATGGTCGCGCCCAGTTTCGTCACCCACTCGTCGCCGCCGTCGGCCGGGAGTGCCGGGCAGTCGAGGCTCGGCGTCGTGGTGATCGGGAAATCGACACCCGGCCACGCCCGCACGAACCGCGTCACGTCTTCGATCGCTTCCGCCCCGCTCTCGCCCGGCAGCAAACGACGGTCGAGGTGGATCGAACACTTGTCCGGCACGGTGTTCGGACTCACCCCGCCGCCGATCAGCCCGACGCTCAGTGTGGCCGGGCCGAGTTGCGGGTGAACGGTCATCGCTTGCAGTCGCCTGGCGTACTCCTCCACCGCGGCCAGCACCTTCGCCATGCGGTAGACCGCGCTCACGCCCCGTTCGGGGGCCGAACTGTGGCACGCCACGCCGGTGGTGCCGAGCGTCCACCGCACGACGCCCTTGTGCTGTCGAACGATGTTCAGCCGCGTCGGTTCGGCGACCACCGCGAAGTCGGCCCGCACGCCGGAGTTCATCAGGTGTTGCACGCCGAGGAAGGTGTGCTCTTCGTCCACGGTGAAGGCGAGTGTGACCGCGGCCGAACCGGGGGGCTTCTCGCGCACCAGCCGGCGGAACGCGCCGAACATGGCCACCCCGCCGGCCTTCACGTCGCACGCCCCGCGGCCGTACAACTTGCCATTTTCAATGCGTGCGGCGAACGGCTCGACGGTCATGCCGTCCACCGGCACGGTGTCCATGTGGGCTTCAAACAGCAGTGAAGCCGGGGCAGGGGAGGGGGGCAAATATCGGGCGATGATGTTGTCGCGGCCGGGGGCGACGGACTGCCGCTCGACGGGCACGCCGAGGGCGCGGAGGTGTCGCTCCCACACGTCGGCCACACGCCCTTCGCCGCACAGGTGCGGGGGGATGTCGGTGCGGCCCATCGGGTTGACCGACGGCGTGCGGACCAGTTCGGCCAGCAACTCGGGGAGGGGAAGCATCGCCGTATAGTGTACTGCTCGCGGAGTCGGCCGGGCGTTTGGTAGCCCGGTCGCGTCACCCGACGGTCGCGTACTTCGCCACGATGGCCTTCGCCGTCTTCAGCCCGTCCACGGCGGCACTCACGATGCCGCCGGCGTACCCCGCCCCTTCGCCCACCGGGTACAGCCCCGTGATGCCGGGCGACTCGCGGGTGGTGTTGTCGCGGTCGATGCGGATCGGCGAGCTGCCCCGCGACTCCGGCCCGGCGATCACGGCGTCCTTGAGAAACCGCCCGTGCCAACGGCGGTCCATCTGCGGCAGCCCGTGGCGGACGGCGTCGGCGACCACGGGCGGAAGCACGTCGCGGAGGTCGGCACTCACGACCCCTCGCGGGTAGCTGCTCGGCACTGTGCCGTCGCTCTTCTTTCCCTTCACGAAGTCGAGTGCCCGCTGCACCGGCGAGCGGTACTCCCCGCGGCCCATCTCGAACGCCAGCTTCTCGTACCGCTCTTGCAGACGCATCCCGGCGAGCACGTCCGACCCCTCGAACGCTTCGGTCGGTACGGTGACGACCAGTCCGCTGTTCGCGTACGGCGAGTCGCGCTTGCTCAGGCTCATGCCGTTCGTGCAGAAGTAGCCCACCTGCGACACGCTCGGGATGATGTACCCGCCGGCGCACATGCAGAACGTGAACAGGTCGTTCTTGCCGTGGGCCACCAGCGAGTAGTCGGCGTTGCCGAGCACATCCTCCCACTTCCGCCCACCGTACTGGGCGCGATTCACTGTCTCTTGCGTGTGTTCGATCCGCACGCCGAACTGGAACGGCTTGCGGCTCATCGGCACCCGGCGTTGCGCCAGCATGGTGTACGTGTCGCGGGCGCTGTGCCCGATGGCCAACACCACCACACTCGACGGGATGAAGCCCGACGACGTGTTCACGCCCTTCAAGCCCGTCTCGTCGAACAGCAGGTCTTCCACCCGCGTGAGGAACCGCACCTCCCCGCCGTACTCGACGATCTTGTTGCGGATCGCCTTCACCACGGCGGGCAGGCGGTTGCTGCCCAGGTGCGGGCGGTGGTAGTACAGGATGTTCGGCCGGCCCGCCTGTTGGCCCTTGCACTCGGCGAACAGTTCCAGCACCCGCAGCACGTCCGGCCCGGTGTTACGGCAGGTGAGTTTGCCGTCGCTGAACGTGCCCGCCCCGCCCTCGCCGAACAGGTAGTTGCTCTCCGAGTGGAACGCCCCGCCGTCGTCGAACGTCTTCACGTCGCGGATGCGCTCCGTCACCCGCGTGCCGCGTTCCAGCATGATCGGCCGATACCCCTGCTTCGCCAGGAAGTACGCGCACACCAGCCCCGCCGGACCGCTGCCGATCACCACCGGGCGGTTCTGAATGGGCTGTGTGCCGGTGGCGGGCATGACGAACGGTTCGTCAGCGTGCCGCTGCACCTGGGCCACACCGGGGGCACGGTCGGGGTCGTACCCGTCCGGCTCTTCGACCTCGAAGTTGTAGACGAAGCGCAGCTCCCGCTTGTCGCGGGTGTCGAGCGCCTTGCGGACGATGCGGAACGCCGGCACATCAGCCGGCGGCACGCCGAGCGCGCGGGCGAGGTGGGTGGGCAGGGCGGCTTCCGGCTCATCGACCGGCAACCGCAGGTTGGACACGCGGAGGGACATGGGGGTATGTTACGGCCGCCGGGCGGGTGGTAGAATGCCCACGCGACCCCGCCGGAGACCACCATGAGTGACACCGCCACCGTGCCTACCGACGAGCAACTGAAGGAGTACGCGGCCCAATTGCCGGACTTGTATAAGGACATCCTGGCGGCGTTCCAGTACGCCGACCCGAGCCGCGACCGTGGGGAGGGGTTGTTCGAGGAGACGTTGGCGAACTTCCTTTGGAATGAAGCCACCCGGTCTCGACTCATTCCCCGCGCCTACATGGAATTCGCTGAGCGCGTCGATGACACGAGTGAGCGCATGGCCGCGGCGTGGGCACGCGTTGCGGAATTGGATCCCCTACGCTCTGTACAGAGTCGGGCATTCGCTCGGCGTTACCGCTTCACACAGGCTGTCAACGAGTACAACGGCGACGAATTCTCGGCCGCCATCGATCACCTGATCGCTGAGGAGTTTCTAAAGCCAAGAACGGCTGACTCCACGGAGCGGTTGGTGCCAACCGATGTGGGCGAGCGGCTGATCGAAATCATCGCCGGCAAACCGGCCCCGGCCAAGAAGGTGCCGGCACTCCCCAAGCCGACGTGGCGGTGAGGTTCCGCCGTGCCGTTCGCCATCGACTTCTACCCCCGCTGCACCCATCACGTCTTTCTGTCCCACAGCGGGGCGGACAGAAAGGATCTCGTTTGGCCGGTCTACGAACGGCTAAAATCCAGGGGTGTTGAAGTCTGGCTCGACCAACACGACTTCGAGTACGGTCGGGATTCTCTGGTCGCTCTGGACGAGGGCGTGCTCAACTGCCGGCACGTTGTGTTCTTTCTAACCTACGCGATGCTCGAAAACCCGAAGGGGTGGTGCCCGGTCGAACTGGCTTACGCAGATTTGGTGCAGCGGAACTTGCGGACGCCTGGGTTGGATCTGGTCAACGTCGTACTGCCACTGAAGTTCGTGTCGGATGAATCACTGAAGCCGACGGTGTGGCGAACGCTGGACGACAGCGGCCAGTCGTACAACCCTACGAAGCATCCGGACGCAGTCGGCTGGGCGACTACGGCCATCGAACGATTCCTCCGCAGCGGAGAGGCGTTGGCGAAACAGCGCGACATCCGTTCCAAACGAGATGACGAGTTCAAGCTGGCGTTGGAATCGATCCCCGGCCTACGTGATCGCGTAACCAAGTTCCATCCCCGACGACTGCCGGCCGAATCGGATGCCAAGTAAACTCCCCCCCCGGAACCCCTCCCCATGCGTCCCCTCCTCTCCCTGCTCCTCGTCGCGTCGGCCACGACGGCCGCCGAGCCGATCACCCACTCGTTCCTCGCCACCGGCGCGGAGACGGCCATCTTCGACGCCACCGGCAAGGCGGTCTGGAAGTACGACCACTCCACCCGCGACGGGTGGGTGCTCGACAACGGCAACGTGCTGCTCGCACTGTCCAAGAGCAAGAAGTACCCGCACGGGGCGATCATCGAAGTGACCCGCGAGAACAAGGTGGTGTTCGAGTTCGCCGGCACGCAAGACGAGGTGAACACGGTGCAACTGGTGGGCAAGGACCGCTACATGCTCACCGAAGCCGGGCCAAAGCCGCGGCTGCTGGAGGTGAACAAGGACGGCAAGATCGAGGTGGAGGTGCCGCTGGACGCCCAGACGAAGGACACTCACCTGCAAACCCGCATGGCCCGCAAGCTGGCCAACGGCAACTACCTGGTGCCGCAACTGCTCGACAAGTTGGTGCGGGAGTACGACGCGAAGGGCAAGGTGGTGTGGGAGGCGAAGACGCCGAACATGCCGTTCACCGCCATCCGCTTGGAAGGCGGGAACACACTGGTGGCTTGCACGCACGGCAACCTGCTGATCGAGGTGGACGACAAGGGCAAAACGGTTTGGGAGTTGACGAACGACGACCTGGAAGGCAAGCCGATCAAAGATGCATGCGGCGCACAACGGTTGCCAAACGGGAACACGGTGTTCACCAGCTACGCGAGCAAGGCGAAGGAACTGCGGCTGATCGAGGTGACGAAGGAGAAGAAGGTGGTCTGGACGTATTCGGACGCCCGGCCCGCCGGCATCCACGAGTTCCAGATCCTGGACACGAACGGCAAGAAGCTGGAAGGGCCGCCGATGCGGAGAGGTGGTGGCGCACACGGGGGGCGAACACCCCGCCGCCGGTGCACCAGGGGGCGGGGG
>JANNDF010000697.1:0-9572 GCA_031387445.1 Planctomycetia bacterium | reverse complement strand
GGGCGGCACTGTCGCAAGGGTGCCGCCCGGCAGGCGGCACCTACCTCAGCTCCCACTCACGTCCTTGAGCACACCAGCGCTGGAGTTGACGATCTTCTTCCGCCGCTTCTTCGACCCGTCGCCGGCCGCCTCCGCCTGCCGCTGCTTCAGGTCGTCCAGGTTGGCCGAGCAGTACGCACACCCGACCGTCGTCAGGTGGAACGTGATGTAGTCGAGCAGGTCGTCGTCCAGCGCTTGCAGCAGGTATCCGCCGAGTTGCTCGCGGGTGGGGCACGACACGTGCGCCCGCCGCCAAATGGCGCCGACGCTGTGTTCGCCGCGGTCGTCCTCCTCCTGCACCTCGGCGTACAACTTCCGCACGTTGGTGTTGTCGCGAATGCGCTTCTCCACCTCCGTCGCCTCGGCGTCGGGCAGGGAGTCCGTCAGGAACGCGCGGAGGGTTTCTTTCGTGATGGTCATGGCGAAACCATTATGCCACATGCCGACGCCGTACGGTAGGGGCACCCCTACTTGATGGTCAATCGGTAGGCGAATCCGGTCCCGCCGAGGTCGTGAGCTTCGAGCACGGAGACGTAGAACACGCCGTCCGCGGGGAGCGTCAGTTCAGCCGAGGGGTCGGGCTTCCCACCAAGGTCATCCACGGTCAAAAGTAGTTGACGGCTGGCATCGTACACACTGAACAGCAGATCGGCGGGGGAACCGTGCGAGCTGGCGGCGATGCGCACCTTCTGGCCTTGCTTGCCGACCACTTTGAACACGTCCGTATCCCGTTCGCGGCTGATGGTACCGTCCACGGTGGCCGGCAGCGTCAACTCCTGAGCCTTGTCGAACCCTTCGTTCGGCTCCTTCTCGACGGTGGCGCCTTTGCCCAACGGCACCGTCAGCGGTTCACTCGTGCCGCCGGGGGTGACCACCGTGAACTTCACCGCTTCGCCTTTGAAATCTGCTGGCAGTTCGATCTCCACTTCGACTTCTGAGTCGCCGATCTTCTCGGCCGGGTAGTTGTTGGGGGCCGCCACCTTCCCCTTCCGCGTGATCTTCAGCGCGCCCGCGTCGGCCTTGACCTCGGTGGCGGTGTCGAGTTTGGCACCACGCAGCGCGATCTTGGCCTTCGGGCTAGCGGGGAGGGCGAGCGGGATGGTGTAGCGGGCGACGGGTTGGTCTTTCGACGGCGGGGGCGGGGCCGGTCGGGTGAACAGGAAGGCGAGGGCGAGGGCGGCGTGCGGGAGCATGGGTCAGATCGCCGTGAGCGACTTCTCGCAAATGACCAGATTCGCCCCGCGGTCGGCGTCCCAGCGAATGCCGGCGATGTCGTACCCGAGCACAATCGCCAGGTGGAGCATCGGGCGGTGCTGGTTGTGGCACTCGAGGCGGATGGACTCGTACTCGTGCTGGGCGGCCCAGCTTTGGGCAGCTTCCATCAACTGCGAGCCGATTCCCGACCGCCGGAACTCGGGCAGCACACCGTAGAACCAGGCGAAGAAGGTGTCCGGCTTCAACTCGAAACCGAGGAAGAACCCGGCCGGCTTGTCGCCCACCCGGGCCACCATCTGCAGGATGTTGTGCCGGCCCAGGTAGCGACGGCGGAACGACTCGATCGAGCGAACCGGGCGGAAGATCTGGTTGTACAACTCGACGACGGCCGGCAGTTCGTCCGGTCCAACCACGTCGATGACGGCGTCGGCCATTGCAACCTCAGCGAGGTGGTGGCACAGGCATTGCTGCCTGTGCTGCTTTCTCACAGGCAGCAATGCCTGTGCCACCAAGTCACGACCGCCCTTGTGGGCGGAATAGCATCGTGTTCACGATAGTTTCCCAGGACGGCACGTCCCAGTTGGCGATCAACTCGCGGGTGGCGGCGGGTGACGCCCCCTCCTCTTCAATCGATGTGTCCTCGGTGGCCGTCTCGCCCGGCTCGTTGGATTCTGTGGCCTCGTCCGATTCGTCCGTCGATTCGCCCTCGGCGGGGGGTACGGTGGCCACTTCGCCCGGCTTCTTCTTCCGGCGGCGGCGGCGGCGGCGCTTCTTCTTCGGTTCGCCCGGTTCGCCGGAAGTTTCACCTTCCCCATCGCCGTCGGAGTCTTCACCCTCGCCGTCGTCGGTGTCGCCGTCCGCTTCACTGTCGTCCGACTCGGAGTCGGAGTCGGAGTCGCTCTCCGCGTACACGTCGGCGTCGGTCGGGGCGTCACCCGGCAGTTCGACGAACTCGTCGTCGCCGTCGGGGATGGGGTCTTCGGGCGGGTGCAGGTCTGCGGCCGCGTGGTCGGGCACCGGGGCGGGAAACGGGCGGTCGCCCTCCAGCCCGAGTTCACGGGCCAGTTCCGCCCAGCCGTCATCGAGATCGTTTGGTCCGTTCATAACCGTTAGTCTAGCTCAAGGTCGGGCTGTCGGACATGGCCGTCCGGATGGTACACCGCCGAACCGGGGCGGTACGACCGGCCGCCGGGGTGCCGATCTCCACCACCGAATCGCCCGCTTCAGCCCCGAACGCGGCGATCAAATCCCGTACCGGGTCGGCGTGTCCGGGCAAATCCTCACGGTGAATCAGGTACACGTCGCCGGTGCGGTTGGCGTCAAATTCGATGGCGGCCAGTAAGGATTCGGTGACGGTGTGCTCGACCGGCACACCGGGCAACACGCGGGCGAGGAAGTCGGCGAACGCCTGTTCGACGCACTCGCGGGGGGGGATGAGGTAGAAGGTAGCCATAGTCCGCGTCCGTCTCATTGGGTGTTGAGCGGCTGACGCGGGGAGTATCGGCGGGAAGCGGCGGACGGTTCGGGTCGATGGCGAGGAAATGCGCCGGGGTCGTGTGTGAGGTGGTGGAACAACCCGAACCGGGTGACGACTTGAGGCGATCCCGGCCCCCGAGTGGTGAGGGGCGGGAATGCCCGACCACTCGCGGGGCCGGGTTGGCCTCAAGTCAGTCGCTTCACGAGCACCTGAGATCGTCGGTTGCTGCGGTCGTACAGTTCGCGGCGTGAGGGGGGGAGGTCGTCCGGGCTGCCGAGGGTGTACCCGCCCTTTTGGATGAAGTAGTTGATGGCCTGGGTGCTCAGGCAGAAGAGGGTGCCCACCCCGCGGGTGCGGGCCTGCGCCTCGATGTACGCGATCAGCTTCGCCCCGATGCCCTGGTTCTCGTAGCGGGGGTCCACGAACACCGCCGCCAGTTCCGCCTTGTTCTGCTCCGGGTGGTGGTGCAGCGCCCCGCACGCGGCGATGGTGCCGTCCCGCTCGAACACGAAGAAGTCTTGAATCTGTTTCTCCAGGTCCTTCTGCGTCCGCTTCACCAGTTCCTCGGCCCGCATCCCCTGCTGGATCAGTCGGAACACCCCCCGCGTGTCCTTCTTGAGTGCCGGCCGGATGGCCAGGTACTCGTTGGTGTAGATCAGCGTGCCGATGCCCTCGTTGCTGAACACCTCGCCGAGCAGTCCCTCGTCTTCCCGCCCGTCGATGATGTGAACTCGCTCCACTCCCGCACGCCCCGCACGGATCGCGTGCGACAGCTTCGTGACCGCCCCGGCCGTCAGCTCCGCCCGGTGCTTCTTGAGGAACACGTCCGCCTCCTCCACCGTCAGTTGCCGCACCACGCCTTTCGGCCCCTTCACCCCGCCGTCCGTACTCAGGTAAATGAGCTTCACCGCCCCGAGCGTTTTCGCCACCTCCACCGCCACCGCGTCCGAGTTCAGCCGGTACGACCGCCCGACCCCGTCGCACCCGATGGGCGGGATGACCGGGACGATGTCGTGCTCCATGAGCGACTGAAGCAGCCCGGCGTCCACCCGCTCCACCCGTCCGGTGAACAGGCGATCAACCCCTCCCAGGATGCCCGCCGGGTGTGCCACCAGGGCGTTCGGGCACGCCCCGCGGAGGTCGGTCGCGCTCAGCCCTTCCAGGATTTCGTGCGAAACGCGGTTGGCCGCGGTGATGGCCACTTGCAGCGTCTGGTCGTCGGTGATGCCGGTGCCGTCCAGGTCCGACGGGACGACGTTGGCGATCTTGGCGTACCGCCCGATCTGGAATGCCGCCCCGTGAACCAGTGCCACCCGCACGCTCAGGCTCCGCAGCAGTGCGATGTCGAGCAGCAGGTTGGGGAAGTTGTCGTCCTCGACGACCGCCCCGTCGATGGCGATGACGAACACCCGGTCGCGGAACCGGGGCACATACCGCAGGATTTCGCGGAGGTCGGTGAGTTGGAGCATCGGTGAACGCGGAACTCGGGGCGCGGAATAGAATATGCCGTCTCGCCGGTATGTTATTCCGCCATCCCCGTTCCGCATTCCGAGTTCGCCATGACCGAGAAAGTTGTCATCATCGGTTCCGGCCCCGCCGCCTGGACCGCCGCCATCTACGCCGCCCGCGCCCAACTGAACCCGCTCGTCATCCAGGGCGACCCGCTGAACAACAAAAACAAACAGAACGGCACCCTGCCGCTCGGCCAACTCGCACTCACCACCGAAGTGGAGAACTTCCCCAGTTGGCCGGCCGGCGACACCCGCCAGTACTTGAAGACGGCCCTGAAACCAGACGACACCGACTTCCCGTACTGGGTGGCCGACGACAAGGAGCAGCCGACGCACGGCATCAACGGCCCGGAACTCATGGCCCTGATGCGGCAGCAGGCGAAGAACTTCGGCACGCGGGTGGAATCGAAAGACGTGGTGAAGGTCGACCTGAGCAAGAAGCCGTTCACCCTCACCACCCACGACGGCGAGGTGGTGAGCACGCACACGCTCATCATCGCCACCGGCGCGCGGGCGAACTACCTCGGCCTGCCGAGCGAGGACAAGTACAAGAACAAGGGCGTGAGCGCGTGCGCCGTGTGCGACGGCTTCCTGCCAATCTTCCGCAACAAGCCGCTGGCGGTGGTGGGGGCTGGGGACAGTGCGTGCGAGGAGGCGACGTACCTGACGAAATTCGCCAGCAAGGTGTACATGGTCGTGCGGCGGGACGCGATGCGGGCGAGCAAGATCATGGCCGAGCGTGCCCAGCAGAACCCGAAGATCGAAGTGAAGTGGAACACCGTGGTGGACGAGGTGCTCGGCAATGAGAAGGTGGTGACGGGCGTGCGGTTGAAGAGCACGAAGGACGGCAGCACGGAGGAACTGGCCGTCGGCGGCATGTTCTGCGCCATCGGGCACACGCCGAACGTGGGGTTCCTCGGCGGGCAGGTGAAGTTGAAGGAGAACGGGTACATCGAGTGGACGGAGGTGGCCCGCACCTACACCAGTGTGGACGGCGTGTTCGCCGCCGGCGACGTGGCCGACGACTACTACCGCCAGGCGGTGAGCGCCGCCGGCACCGGCTGCATGGCCGCCCTCGACGCCGAGCGGTGGCTCGGCCACCACGGCTTGGTGTGATGAATGGTTGGGGTTCACGCTTCAGCGTGAGATCGGCAAGACTCACGCTGAAGCGTGAACCCCAACACTGACGGCCTTCACTTCTTCCGCGTCGTCGCCTTCGGCTTCGCCTCGCGGTGTTCGATTGGCCCGTCCCGCCGCTGGGCGAGCATGAACTCGTACAGCCGCTCGGTCGCCGCATCCCACCCGCCCCCGCGTGCGGTGGCGATGATGTCGTCGAGAGACCGCGCGGCGTCGGCGGGCAGTTCGCCGGCGTCGCGGTACTCGTGCAACCGCCGCTCGCACTCCGTCACCTTCCCGGCGTCTCGCAGCCGTACCGCCGTGTACAGGGCGTCCACCGTGTTGAACGCTCGCTCGCTGGTGCCCATCTGCGGTGGGCGGGTGAGGAAGTAGGCCAACACCGCGCCGCCGAGCAGCAGCCCGCACGCGACGAGTACCCACACCGCCACCCGTTGCGGCCGAACCGCGGTGTCAGTCGCCATCAACCACCTCCCCACCATCGCGGGTGGACATTGCGACGAACTTGAGCGGGTTCACGAAGGTGGTCACGAACCGCACCGACCCGTCGCCGAACAGCACGTTGCACCCGTTGCCGTGTTCGCCCCACATCTGGTCGGTGTGCCCGAACGGGTCGTTCGGGGCGTGGATGATGACTTCCGGGTGGTCGTGCGTGTCCGGCCCGCTGTGAACGCCCACAAGGCAGCCGGCCCCGTTGTTCTCGCTCGGCCACGGTCGGCGGTCGAGCCGCGGCGGGGTGACGGCGTTCGGCACCACGCCCACCCACGTTTTGTTGCTGAGGATGGAGCTGTGCTCGCCGACGAAGATGGTGTTCGACAGCCCGTCCGACACCTTCGCCACGGTCGTTTTCGAGTTGCGGTAGAACGGGCCGTCGGTGCGGGCCAACTTGTTCCCGTTCTCCGGGATCGGCTCGGGGATGTCGTAGTCGTAGCAGTAGGCGGTGGTGCGGCCCCACGGCTGGTGGATGCCGGCGTTGGTGACGTAGTGGCTATGGGCGAACCGGATGCGGCTGCCGTCGCTCCGGGTCATCGGCACCCCGTGCCGCACGTCCGCCCCTTCTCGCTCCACGTCGAACCCGTCGCTTCCCCCGCTCGCCGACGGGCAGAGAAACGCCGAGACTTTCGTGTTCACCTGGGTGGCGAACGCCGGCGACCAGCACGGCTGGGTCAGGTCGAAGCGGCGGTACAGGTTCTCTTGTTCCAGGTACGGCAAGAGGAAGACCCCCCACGCCCACCCCGGCGGGCCGTTGCGATACTCGTCGCCGTAGTCGATGCCGAACGCCGAGCCGTCGAGCCGGGTATTGGCCGTCACGTAGGCCGGGGGAAAGTGGCTGTTGCTCAGTTCGTAATTGTGCATCGCCAGGCCGATCTGCTTCAGGTTGTTGCTACAACTCATCCGCGATGCTGCTTCGCGGACCTTCTGCACGGCGGGCAGGAGCAGGCCGATGAGGACCGCGATGATGGCGATCACCACCAGCAATTCGATCAGCGTGAAGGCCGGTCGGGGATGTCGGGTTCGCATTGGCTACTCCGCCGAATTAGTCGAGACTAATCACATGATTCACTGAGACTAGCAGTCTGATTCGGTCTGTCAAGCGTCGACGTTCGAAGTGAACCCCGACACGTCGTGAGGTATCCTGACCCGCACGAGCCTCGTCGGAGAACACCCGTGAGCACCCTCCAGCGACTGACCGACCGCGGGCTGGTAAAGCCGCCCCGCTGGCTGCCGGCGAACGTGCAGTACGAAACGATCATGGGGTCGATGGCCTACGGCGTGTCCACGGACGACAGCGACTTCGACGTGTACGGCTGGGCCATCCCGCCGAAGGACGACCTGTTCCCGCACCTCCGCGGCGAGATCCTCGGCTTCGGCAAGCAGCACAAGCGGTTCGAGCAGTTCCAGGAGCACCACATCCGCGATGCGGATGCCCTGTCCGGCCGCGGACGCACCTACGACCTGACCGTGTTCGGCATCGTCAAGCTGTTCTCGCTGGCGATGGACAACAACCCGAACGTGATCGACAGCCTGTTCACCCCGGCCGACTGCGTGCTGCACAGCACCCGTGTGGGCAACCTGGTGCGGGAAAACCGTCGGCGGTTCCTCCACCGCGGGGCGTGGCCGAAGTTCAAAGGATACGCGTACAGCCAGCTCCACAAGCTGGCCGTCAAGGAACCTAAGGGGAGGCGGGCCGAGTTGGTCGCCGCGCATGGGTACGACACCAAGTTCGCCTACCAAGTCGTCCGGCTGCTCGGCGAGTGCGAGCAAATCCTGCTCGAAGGGGACATCGACCTTCGCCGCGATGCCGACCGGTTGAAGGCGATACGCCGCGGGGAGTGGACGGAGGAGCGGCTCCGCCAGTGGGCGGCGGAGAAGGAAGCGGATCTGGAGCGTGCCTACGCCGCGAGCAAGCTGCCGGCGACCCCGGACGAAGCGGCGCTGCGGGCGTTGCTGTTGAACTGCCTGGAAGAGCACTACGGCAACCTGTCCGATTGCGTGGTGCAACCCGACCGCGCGGTGGCGGCTCTACGGGCAATGCAGACCGAACTGGACAAGGTGAGGGAGTTATTGTGACCCCTGTGATCCCACTCGCGGCTGCGGAACGGCTCGGTGTCGAAGCGGCCCGCCACCCGTACCCGCTGGTGTTCGCCACCGTCAGCGGCGCGCACCTGTCCGGGTTCCCGTCCCCCGACTCGAACTTCGACCTGCGGGGCGCCCACGTCCTGCCGGCGCGGAGGTGGTCGGCTTCGTCCCCTGCCGTGATACGGTCGAGTTGGCGGCCGAGGACGACGAACTGGAACGGACCTGGTCACCCACGACGTGCGTAAGCTCTTCGGCCTGCTGCTCAAGAAGAACGGGTACGTCCTGGAGTAGCTCTACTCCCCGCTGGTCGTCCCCTCCACCCCCGAACACGAGGAGCTGCAGGCGATCGCCCACGGGTGCGTCACCCGGCACCACAGCCATCACTACCTCGGCTTCGCCGAAACCCAGTGGCGGCTGTTCGACAAGGAGCGGCCGCGGCGGGTGAAGCCGCTGTTGTACACCTACCGGGTGCTGCTGAGCGGGATCCATCTGATGCGGGCGGGCGAGGTCGAGGCGAACTTGGTCCGGCTGAATGCGGACGCCATGCTGCCGCATGTCGAGGACCTGATCGCCCGCAAGCTCGCCGGGCCGGAGCAGTCGGCCGTGGGCGACGCCGACGTGGCGTTGCACGCGACCCGGCACACCTTCCCGCGATACCGGCAGTTCACCCGCTGGCCAATGCGGACGGTCGGAGTGGGGTAGGTGCCGATCAACGGGGGCGGGGCCATGTTGGGAGTGTACCCGATGTGGTTGGCCGTTTCACCACAGCCACCTTCACCCCATTCCCCTCCACCCCATTCCCCTCCAGCCCGTGACGGTCGGGCACCAACTCGGCCAGCCGCTTGGCGTAGCGGGCGATCAGGTCGAGCGGCTCAAAGAGAATGGCAGCGTGGGCGCAGTCCATCAAGGCGAACGCCGACCGGAAGTCGGCCGCCCGCCCCCACAACTCCCTCGCCCGGTGGATCACCTGGGCGTTGTGCTTGCGGCCGGCGTCGAGCGTGTCGTACAGGATGCGGGCGGCACCGGGCGACGGTGCCAGGTGGAAGCAGACGTTGTGTGTGGTCAGCTTGTACGCCAGCAGGTCGAGCACCTTCCGCCGAACGAACCGCCCGTCGGCCGCGGTGTAACAGGCGCCGCCGGCGACGGCCACGACGAACGGGAACTGGCCCGCCTTGAACGGTGGCAGCACGAACCCGTCGTCGTCGAACTGGTGGATCGGTGGCGGAACCCACTGGGGCGCAGCATCCCCCGACATGATGTCATGCCTCTCCCAGCGGTGGGGGAACCGCCGGGAGAGATAGTATACACGAGATCAGTATTCAGCAACAGCGGTGGAAGTGACCGTCAAGCACTCCGGCCCCTCTACCGTCGCTCTGTTCACGATGGGATTCGCAAGACGCGCCGTCATCACTTCCGCGGGATACGGTCGGAGCATCGTTTTTAGAGCGGTTCTCGCATTGGTGTAGCGCCGGTGCTCGGGTTCGGGTAGGGTGGAGTGACCGAGGAGGGCCACCCGATGAGGGCGTACTCGTCCGACCTGCGGGAGCGGGTTCTAGCCGACTGCGACGCCGGGCTGAAGACCCGCGCCGTCGCCCGCAAGTACACCGTCAGCGAGT
>JANNDF010000807.1:0-3277 GCA_031387445.1 Planctomycetia bacterium | reverse complement strand
GGAGAAAGAAGACTTCGCCCACGCGGATAAACTGAACCTGCTCGCCTCGTCAGTGAAGATGACGCCCGACCAGTTCCGCACGCGGTTCGAGAAGCTGGTGTGAGGCGTCCGCTGTTTGGAACCGCGACCGGCAGGGAGCGGGTGGGGTCACTCACCCGCTCACTGCCGGTCGCGGTTCCACGGTGTCGTGATGACTCCTTCCCTTTTCTGGGTTCCGCTCGACGCCCCCGGCCGGCTGGCGATCACCGCCCGCCCGCGGGGCAACGACTGGCTGCCCGACGACGTGGTCGGGTGGAAGCGGGCCGGTGTCTCGTTGGTGGTGTCGCTGTTGACGCCCAACGAAGAATCCGACCTCGGCCTGACGGGCGAAGCCGCGGAGTGCACCGCCGTCGGGGTACAATTCCTGCGGATGCCGGTGCCGGATCGCGGCGTGCCGGCGAACCGCAACGACTTTGAGCGTGTCGTGTTCGCGGTGGTCGAAGAAGTGAATCGCGGCGGGATGGCGGCAGTGCATTGCCGACAGAGCGTCGGCCGGGCACCACTGCTGGCGATAGCGGTGCTAAAGGCGTTCGGCCTTTCGACCACAGACGCAATCGCCCGCGTGTCCGCCACCCGCGGGGTGCCGGTGCCCGAAACGAACGAACAGGCCGTGTGGGTGGCACGTTAGCCCGACGCGCAAGCGAGGGCCGAGCCACCCCGCGGCGGCAGAAGTTAGCCAGGGGTGAAGCGAGCCGAAGGCGAGCGGAACCCCTGGACACGGACGTGAAATAGGAACAAGCCCCGAAGGGGCGATAGACCCACCGCCAACCCCGCTCCCTCGCGGTCGCGGCTCGTTGGAACCCACCATGAAAACTCACCGCCTTGCTCGTATCGCCGAAGTGGTACGGGAAGTCGCCGCCAACACCATCCTCTTTGGAATCCGCGACCCGCGGGTAAAGGGGGTGACCGTCACCCGCTCGGAAGTGAGCGCCGACCTCCAGCACGCGAAGGTGTTCGTGTCCGTCATGGGCACGGAGAAGCAGCAGCGGGACGCCCTCATCGGGCTGAAGAACGCGGCCGGGTTTGTGCAGTCGAAACTGGCCGACCGGCTGGCCACCCGCTTCCTGCCGGTGCTGTTGTTTGTCATCGACGAGGGGGTGAAGAAGAGCATCGAGGTGGCCCGCATCCTGGCCGAGGAGAGGAAGTTGCGGGGCGAGGTGGACCCGCCGGTGGTTGACGCTGATGCCGATTCCGCCGAAGATGATGACAACGCCGAGGACGCGGACGCCCCCGAGACCACCGAGGAGCCGCCCGGCCGCTCGCCCGCGTGAGGTGGGGCAACGCCCTGACACCCCTGCGGGCCGTTCGACGGACCGACACCCCCCGCGAGCTACCCCATGCCGGCCGCCCCGAACAAGCAAGCGCAGCTCGCCCACCTCCAGACCGCTCTGAAGAAGAAGACGTCCGCCCACGCCGACACGCCCGAACGCACCGTGCTGGACGAGGTGGTGTACGCCATCCTCCGCGACGGCGCCACCCCCGAACAGGCCGACGCCGCCTTCGCCCGGCTGAAGGACAAGGACGTGTTCTTCGACTGGAACGAGATACGGGTGAGCAGCGTGCAGGAGGTGGCGGACGCCGTCCACGGGCTGCCGGGGGCCGGCGACAAGGGCGAGCGGGTGATCAAGTTCCTGCAAGAGGTGTTCGAGGAGATCTACGGGTTCGACCTGGGCGACATCGCCAAGAAGGGTGTGAAGCAGGCGGCCAAGCAACTCGGGCGGTACAAGAGCGGGGTGAACGAGTTCGTGGTGGCGTGGGTGACGCAGCGGGCGCTCGGCGGGCACGCGGTGCCGCTCGACCACCCGACCGTGCGGGTGCTGCAACGGGTGGCCGTGCTGGACGCCGACATCGACGACCTGGAGGCCGCCCGCGGCACCCTCGAGCACTACATCCCGAAAACGGCCGGCCCGGACTTCACCGACCGCGTGGCCGTGTTCGCCGGCACCGTCTGCACCGAAGACCACCCGAAGTGCGAAACCTGCCCGATGCTCCCGCACTGCCCCTACGGGCAGGCGCTCATGGCGGCGAAGGCGGTGAAGAAGGAAGGCAAGCCGAAGAAGAAGTGAGGGGCCGCTCGTGGCCGCGTTCCCACCGCCGACGCTCGACCTGTATGTGCCCCTGTCTCTCCGTCGCTTGTTCCTCTGGTTCGAAGTGCCTTGCGTGCCGGGCTGCTGTGGGTTGCGAGCGTTCGAAGTGAGTGCTCACCACCTGACCAAGTGGCGTGCCGAGCAGTCCACCGAAAGCATGGTTGAGGTACTCAACCAGTTCGAACACCTGCTACGAACCGTCGCGAGACACCGGGGGTCGATCGCCGGTGACATGATCGACGGGTACTTCAACCACACCTGGCAATCGCCCCACGACTGCCTCACCTACTTCGCCGACTGGCAGCACGCGATCAGCGAAGCCGTGTCGCTATTCCCGAATGTGACGTTCTTCTCTCCCGCGTGGATGACCGAAACGGTCGTCGCCCTGCGGAACGCCATCCTCGCGGAGAAGGCGTTCGACCGCCTGCCCATCTTGGCGGACGCCCTCGAAGAAGCCGGGTGCGACAACCGCTTCATCCTCGACCACCTGCGGGGCGACGACGACCACACCCACATGTGCTGGGTGCTGGATTTGTTGAGCGTCGGCGACGGCAGGTCGCGGTAGTGTTCTGCTCGCTCCGCGTGCGGTCTTCAGAACCCGCTCGCGGAGCGAGCAGAACACTACCCGACGCTCGCCTTCAACCCCTCGGCAATGCTCGGATACAGCGGTTGGAAGCCCAGCCGCTGTTTCGCTTTCGCGTTCGACACGCGGCGGTTCGCTTCCACGCCACCACCGCCCTCGAACGTCGGCACCGGGGCGCCGATCAACTCGGCCGTGCGGGTGAATAGTTCGCGGCGGGTGGGTGGGGCGTCGTCGGCGATCAGGTACGTCTCGCCCGGTTCGGCATTCGCCTCGGCCGCCAGCACCGCCCGCACGCCGTCATCGACGTGAATCAAATTGACGAACCGCTCGCCGTCCCCCGGCACCGGCTCGCCCTTCAACAGGGATGCCTTGCGAAGCACCCGCCCCGGCCCGTAGATGCCGGCGAACCGCAGCACGACCGCATCCGGGCGGAGGGTGCGTTCCGCTTCGAGAACCACCTGGCCCGCCTCTTCGAGCGGCTCGGTGGGGGAGGTTTCGTCGATCCACGAGCCGTCCGTCTGGCCGTACACGGATGTCGAGGAGATGTAAAGTAGCCGCGAGCCGGAGG
>JANNDF010000797.1:0-10102 GCA_031387445.1 Planctomycetia bacterium | reverse complement strand
GCATCCGGCGGTTCACACCGCCGGTTCACCTCAGATCGTGACGGCCACCAACCGCCACGGCGGGATGCTCGGCGGCATTTCGTCGGGGATGCCGCTCGTCTGCCGCGTGGCGGTGAAGCCGACCAGTTCCATCCCCCGTGCGCAGCCGACCGTCACGCAATCCGGCGAGCCGACCGAAATTCTCGTGAAGGGGCGACACGACCCGTGCCTGCTGCCGCGGTTCGTGCCGATGGGCGAGGCGATGGTGGCCCTGGTGCTGATCGATCACCTGATGCGGGCCGGGGTGAGCCGGGTGTGATTCGGGGCGAATGAAACGCGGCCACGGATCGCACGGACGGGCACGGATTCAGAGCCAGAATAAATCTCCCTGTCTTCTGGTTCGATCCGTCCTCTCCGTGCCGTCCGTGGCCGCTTTTCGCCGGGCGATCTACTTCCCGTACTTCCGCTCGAACTCGGCGAACGTGTCCCGGTCGGTCGGGTGGACCGTCACGGCGCGCAGCCCTTTCTCCTTCGCCTCGCGGAAGTGCGTGCCCGCGTCGTCCGGCTTGTCTTGACGCTGATCGGCGAGCGCCAGGTGGAACAGCCGCAGGGCGGTCTGTTCCGTCTTGAGCGCGGCGTCCAGGTCACGCCGGGCGGCGTCGTAGTCCTTCTGGGCGATCTTCACCCGGGCGCGGGTGTCGAGCAGTTCGCCCGTCAGCCCGACCGCCCGTGCCGCCTTGTCGATCATCAGGAGCGCGCGGTCGGCGGCGTCCGGGTTGCTCGCCAGCACCCACGCGGCGTTGCTCAGCGCGACCACGTTGTTCTCGTCGCTCGCCAGCACCGCCTGGTACGCCTTCTCCGCTTCGGTCAAGTCCCGTCGCAGCAGGTGGTACTCGCCGGCGTTGCTCAGCACGCCCGCCGACCCCGGCTCCTCCTGCAACGCCGCGACCAGCCACTCGCCCACCTTTTTGATCTGCGGCTCGGTCGCCCCGCCGGTGCGGAGGATGGCCAGCCCCGCCAGCAGTTTCACCCGGTTGGGCAGTTGGGCGGAGTGCTTCTCGACCTTGGCGAACCCGGCGTCGGCCCGCCCGTCGGCGGACAGCAGCCCGACGATGGCGACGATCGCTTCGGGACGGCTGACGAACATCGCCTCGTACTTCTCGACGGCCGAGTCAGTCATCTTGCGGCCGGTGGGCGTGCCCTGGATGCCCGGCCGGCGGGCCAGTTCGTCGAGCAGTTCGGCGGCACGACCGGAGCGTGCTTGCAGGTCGCCCGGAATGTTTTCGGCGGTGCGCGAGAACGCGACGGCGTGGGCGAGTGCGGCGTCCGGCCGCCCCATACGGCACTCGAACCGCGACACCGCCTGCACCACGCGAAAGTCGGTGTGGTAGCTCTTGATCAGGAACGCGGCGCAACTCTCGGCCAGTTCCTTGTCGGCCGGCTCGGTCATCTCTTCGAGAGCCGCGACGTAGTATTCCGGGTTCTTCGGGTCCTTCTTGATCAGCTCCTGGAGGAGCGTGCGGGCCTGCCGGCGGCACTCGGTCGCACGGGCCTCCTTCGCCCGCACCGCCGCCGTGCGGTACAGTTGGGCCAGCAGGAACTTGTCCTTCGGAATGCCCGTCTCCTGGCACACGTCGGCCAGAATGGTGATCGCCCGGTCGAGCACCTGCTCGCGGTCGGCCCCTTCGAGCTGCTGCGACAGTTGCACCAGCACGGCGGCGGTGCTCCGCTTCTCGTCGGCCGTCTCGCCGGGCGACTTGTCGGTGTCGGTCAGCATCTCCTTCGCCCGCACGCGGTCGGCGGTGGTGCCGCGGGCGGCCAGCAGCATGGCCAGGTTCCGCCTCGCCCACGCCGTCCCTTCCGCCGCCACCTCCTTGTCGGCCAGGTAGCCTTCCAGCACACCGACGGCCGCGTCGCGGTCGAACTTGGACAACTTGACCGCCAGCCGCGCCTGGGTGTACAGCTTCTTGTCGACGGCGGTCAGTTTCTCGGGCGCCCAGCCCTTCGGGGCCGCCGGGTGTTCGGCGAACAGCGCCGCGGTCATCAGGTAGAGTTGTGGCGAACTCAGCTTCTCCTTGGCCTCGGCGATCACCTTCACCCCGGCGGCGGCGTCCCCGCCTTCGGCCGTCCGCACCGCCTTCCGCAGCCAGTCGTCGGACGTGCTCACCTTCAGCGAGGTGGCCCGGTGGTAGCAGGCGGTGGCGTCGGTCTGGAACCCGCAGGTGGCGTAGCAGTCGCCCAGCCATCCCAGGCCGTCGGGCTCTAGTTCGACGGCCGGCCGGACGAGGTCGAGCATCCGCTTCGCGGCGACGGGTTGAACCCGGCTGACCGTCTGGCGGACGGCCCGGCGGAGCGGCTCGTTGCACCAGCGGTGGTCTTGAGTCAGCCGGCTGAGGAGCCGGGACAGTTGGTCGTCTTGCCCGCTGGCGGTCAGGAAGGCGAGGTACTCCTGGGTCGGCCCGAACCGCACCGGCTCCAGCCGCACGGCACGGGCGAACAGGGCATTCGTCGCCGCCGGGTCGCCGGTGATGGCCCGCAGTTTGGCGAGCGCCACGCACACTTCCGCCCGGTCGGGGTTGGCACCGAACTGCTTCACCAGCCCGTCGATGGCGGCCGGGGCGTCGCTCGCCCGGCGGGCGTTCGCCACTTCCCACGCCGTCAGCAGGGCGACCGACTTGCTCGGGTCGGCTTGCAGCTGGGTGAGCATGCCGCGGGCTTCGGCGGCGTTGGCGGTGTCGCCGGTGCGGGTGGCGCGGTCGAACAGCCCTTCCCACACGGTCGGGTCGCTCGGGTACCGGCCGGCGATGCGGCGGAAGGTGCGGACCACCCCGGCCTCGTCGCCCAGGCGGTCGTACACCTCCACCAGCCCGTACAGCAGCTTGTTCTGGTCCACCTCCGGCCAGGTGTCGATCTGCGCGGCCAGGGGGTCGATCGGACGCAGGCGGGCGGGGTCTCGGGCGTACAGCCCTGCCCGCGCCAGCCGCAGGTCGGGGCGGTCGCCGCACATGGCCTGCGCTTCGTCCAGAATGCTCAACCCGGCCGGCACCCCGGCGTAGTCGGCGGCGGCGGCGGCGTACGCGGCCCACAGGCGGGCGTCGGTCGGCCGCTTCATCGCCTCCTCTCGCACCACCGCGATGGCCTTGTCGGGCGCGCGGCGGAGGGTGTAAATCTCGGCCCGCAGGAGCGCGAGATCCGACCCGCTGAAGCTCGGGGCGAACTGCTTCACCTGGTTGTCCAACTCGTCCCACGCCTTCTTGTCGGCGTTCGTCGCCCGCAGGCGGGCGGCCTTCATCTTGAGCGTACTGGCCCGCGTGCCGGCGGTGGCGAACCGGCTGCGGGCGGCCAGGTCGTGCTCGGTCACGGCCTCGTCGAACCGCCCGGCGTTCTGGTACGCCATGCCCAGCGTCACCCGCGCGGCCGTGTGGTTCGGGTCTTTGCCCAGCAGCAGCTTCAGCGTCTGCTCTTCCTGCTCGAAGTTGCCCGTCCGCTGGTGGCAGAGTGAGAGCAGCAGGTTCACCTGACACTCCAGCCCGAGCAGTTCGCCCGTCTCGGCCCGCAGTTGGGTGAGCAGGTCGACCGCCTCCTTCCAGGCGGATTCGCTCATCGCCAGCCGGCCCTTCAAGTACAGCACCTGCATCCGCACCGTCCGCTGCTGCGCCCGCTCCGTCACCTTCAACCCTTCCAGCTTCTTGATGAGCGCCTTCGCCCGGTCGCTGTCCCGCAGTTGCAGCAGCAGGTCGGCCAGCGGCACGAGCAGGTCGAAGGCGTCCCGCTCGCCCACCCGAGTCATGCCGTCTTCGAGCGCGGCCACGGAAGCGCCGGTGTTCCCGCGGTTCACCTCCAGCCAGGCCAGCCCGCGGACGAACCGCGCGTCGGTCGGGTGCGCCTTGATGCCGTCCTTGTACAGGTCCACCGCCGCGGGGATGTCCTTCCCCTTCTGCAACTGCTCGGCCAGAAGCAGGGTGGCGTCCGCGCTCAGCGGGTCGAGTTCGAGCGCCTTGCGGGCGTCCGCGGTCGCCGCCGCGTCGTTCTCCACCGCGGCGAAGAACCGCCCGCGGGCGGCCACCGCGGCGGCGTCGCCCGGCAGGTTCGCAACCATCTTGTCGAGCACCTTCTTCGCCTCGTCCTTCGCCTTCAGGTCGTTCACCAGGAACTCGGCGTACTCCTGGTATGTGGTCGACAGCTTCGAATCGATCTCCAGCGCCTTGTCGTAGCACCCGCGGGCTTCGTCCAACTTCTGCAACCCGCGGCGGGCGTAGGCCAGGTCGAGCCACAATTTCGGCTCGGTCGGGAACGCCCCGGTGAGGACGGTGGCGTGCGCCTCGGCGTCGGTATACCGGCCGAGCCGGAGCGACGCCTTCAGTGCCTCGCGGCGGGTGTCGTGGCGGTTCGGGTCGGCGGCCAGGATTTTGTCGTACAGCCGGAGCAAATCAGACGGGTCGCCGTTCTTGCGGCGGAGCCGCAGCCAGTCGCCCAGCTTTTCCATCGCCTCCACGTCGGTGGGGCGGAACTCCAAATACTGCCGCAGGTAGCCGATGGCGGCGTCACCCTTCTTCGGGTCTTCGGCGGCCTGCTCGTGCGCCCGCTCCGCCTGGGCCATGAGCGAGTCCGGGATGCGGCCGGCCTGCACCGTGTGGGCGAGCACCAGCCCGCCGGCGAGCAGTGCGACGACCACCACCAGCATCAGGAGGAACTTCTTGTTGATCGTCGGGAGCATGGCACCGCATCCTGCGTGTGCCGGGGTTCGGTTGGGCTACAGAGGACCGTCCGTGTGGAACCCCGGAAGATGGGAGAGTGTAAAAGTTGCAACGAGGGGCCGTCAACCGCAACTGCCGGCGGATGGTTTCATTCCACCACCTCCCACCCTCCCGTGGAACCAATTCCCGAAACGCGAACCATCCGCCCCGCCGCGACATCGTCATGCGCACTCAGCACTTGCGGTGATGAGGTGGTGCGACCCATGCGTATTGGAGGTACAATCGCGTTGTCGTTCGGAGGAAGATTCGATGACGCCCGATGACCACACCCGCCCCGCCCCGCCGACAGTCGATCAGACGCGGTTGCTCGCCGGCGGCGACGACACCGTGGACCGGCCGGAGGGGGGGACGCCGTCGGGTGTGCGGGCCGGCCAGGGTGGCGGCGGCCGACGGGGCGGTGGCGTCGTGGGTGTACGCGTCGATCCGCACCTGGAGGGTCATGTTCGGTATGCTCGCCGTGTCCACCGTGCAGCCGACCGGGTTGGTATCCCAGAAGTACCGCGAGTACGGTTGTGGTTCCGGCGCGTCCATCGATTCGGCCACCTCGATGCGGTACACGTTGTACGTCGCGCCGGTGTACGCCACCGGAGTGCCGGTGGTCGGGTCGGGCAGTTGGGTCACAGCCTGCTCGTACCGCAGGCGGGCCGACCCCAGGTCCGGGCGGGTCGCGTCGGCCGGGGTCGGGTTGTGCAGTTCGATCCAGTGCCGGCGGACGAGCGGGCGTTGAGCCTGTTGCAGCGCGTTCAGTGGGTCATCACGGGTGTTGGCCACGCACGAGTACACCTCGTTCATCACCAGCTTGGGCAGTTCGTTCCCGAACACCACCCGGTTGCCCACCTCGGCGGCGGCGAAGTTGCTCGGGTCCGCCGACGGGTCGAGCGGCTTCACGGTGAAACTGGTTGCAAGCGGGTTCCAGACGAACGCGGTGGACACGTCGTCCGGGTCGAGGTGATCGACGATGTTCGCGGCCACCTGCGCGACCCGCTGGAGGGCCTTGTAGTCGGCGGTGCCTGGGGTGGCGCCCACCGTCAGGTAGCCGGTCGCCGGGTTGTAGGCTGCTCGCGTCCCCGTGCCGTCCACTATGAACGAGCCGCCGCTGGAGGGGAGGCCGAAGTCTGGGTACGCTAGCGCCGCCAGCCGCACGAAGATGACCCTCGCCAGCGCGTGCCGGTCCTGGCGGGCCTTGGCGAAGTGGGGTGCTTCGAGTATCGCCATCGGACTCCAGTTGTTTAGCGGCGAGTGCGGTTGGGCCGGGTTTCGCCGGTAGTCGGTCAGCGGGCGGTTCAGGTCGATCGGGCCGAGTTGGCCACTTGCGCCGCTGTCGGGCCGGTGTAGATCCGTGTGGTGGGCATCTCCTGCGACACACTGAACGGCGTGGTGGTGGCGCGGAAGAAGTGGTCGGCCATCGCAGTCGGGGCGGCCGCCGCGTACTCGGTTTGCGGTGCCGCCCCTTCGGGTCGGAGTAGCGGGCGGTGTGTGCCACCGCGTCGTCCAGCCCGAACGCCTTGTTCATCCCGGTGCTGCCGTCGCGGCCGCGGGCGTGCTGGAACGGGTTGAAGAGCGACGGGTGATACAGGTTCCTCGCCGTCATCGCGGCGGCCGTGTCCGGGTACCGGCTGTTCGGGAAGGTGGGGAACGGGATCGGTCCGGCGGGTGGCGGCAGCGTCACCGCGTCCGCCGTCGCGGACGCGGTCAGCCCGTCCGGGTCGAGCCGGGAGTAGACCGGCGGCAACAGGCCGTTGTTCAACCGCCCGGCCAGCGTCGTCTCGAACGGGGAGGAGTCCGGGCGGGAGCCGACCTGAGGCAGGGTGACCGCCGCCGGCCAGCGGGTGCGAACGAGGGCGAGCAACTCGGCGTTCGACATCGACCCGGTGGACATCAGCCCGGTCGGGTTCACCTCCCACGGGCCGAACCCCATGTTCGACGTGTGCCGCGGGTGCCCGCTCGCGACGGCCGGGTCCGCCGGGCGGACGTTGCCCGACACGCTCAGGTTCACCCGGCTGCTCAGGTCGAGTACCAGCGGGGCGACCATCGCCTTGTAGTTCCGCCCCCGCCACCGCAGCACCGGCCCGCCGGCGTCCATCCAGTAGCTGTCGTTGTGCTGCACCCCGGCTGTGAAGGTCATGTTCTGCACGTCGCCGGTGTACGTGCCGTCGGCGTTCGGCGGCACCGGCGGGAAGTTCGGGTGTTCGACCCGCCGCGGGCGGAGGGTGCGGAACTGGCCCGCCGCCCCCTGATTCTCGAAATAGCTCACACCGCTGTTCGGGTCCCAACTGCCCAGGTCCGAGCGGTGGAACGACGGCACCGTGATGCGGCCGTCGCGCGGGTCCTGGTACGCCAGGTAGTAGTCGTGCAGATCGGGGTAGGTGAAACTGTAGTTCTTGCCCTGGTAGGTGCCGGTGAGGGCGGCCGTCGGGGAGTTGCGATAGGCCCCGCCGTGAAGCCGCTCGGGGTCGAACACGCTGTTCGATCCCGTATCCCAGGTGTGCCGCACGACATGCCGGCTGTCGGTGATGCCGTTCCAGTTGAACGCCGACTCCGGCGACATCGCGTAGGCGCTGAACGGCAGAACCATGACGCCCCCCGCCACGTAGCCGTACTTGCTGCGGGCCAAGCTGTGCCCGCGGATGGGGTTCGCCAGGTCGTCCCCGGTGTCGCCCACGTCGTAGATGAACCCGCCCAGGTACCCCTCGGCCGCCAGTTGCGGGTTCGGCTTGGTGTCCTGGTTCACGCTCAGCTTCTGGCTCCGGGCGGCGGACAGTCGCGCCTCCGAGTACAGCACGAAACTGAGGCCCAACACGGCGAACAGCACCAGCATGGCCAGCACGACGATGAGCACCGCCCCGCGGCGGCGAGCGTGCGAACGGCGGGCGTGCGTGCGGATCATGACCGACCCCTCGGAGCGGGTGATGACGTGTTGGCGGGTGCGGTGGCGGTGCCTGCGAGGTCGTCGTCACTCCAACGCGTCCATTCCACGAAACAGACATGCCATTATTAGATCTATCCGCCAGCCGTCTGTCAATGGTACAGCCGTGTCTGGCGCGATCTCACCTCCTTCAGCGAGCCGACCGCGGAGACCGGACACGCGAACCGTCCTGATCTGTTCACCCACCGTTTCCCCGGCGGGGCCGTGGCCCTACCCACGAATTCGGGTGCAACGACGCTACCCACCTTCCACCGTCAACCGGCCCGGTAGCGTGTCAAACGTGAGCAGCCTCACGTCATCCGCCGGCACGCAGGCGAACTCGCCGTCGGCGTGGGCGCACAGCGGCGTGTCCGAGATCACCTTCACGCGGGCGGCGGTGCCGGGGCGAATTTTCGGGTGGTCGGTCGGGATGTTGCCGGCCATCAGCCGCGGCAGCATGCGGATCAAGTCCCACCGCCGCAGGTCGGCCACGTGCAAGAAGTCGAACCGTCCGTCGTCCAGCTTCGCATTCGGAGTGATCGGGAACCCGCCCTCGCGGATGCCGACGTTCACTGTGAGTGCCAGCAGCGGGGCCGAGATCGTCACGTCTTCCAGTTCCACCCGCGTCACCGGTGTGCGGAAGTGCCACATCAGGCACCGCAGGTAGGCGAGGGCGTACAGCGGCATGCCGCGGAGCCAGCGAATCCGCCGCGAGTCGAGCGCCACCATGCCGTTGAAGCCCACGCCGGCACAGTTCAGGTAGAAGTGCTCCCGCTTGCCGCCCGTCACTGCCCCCACGTCCACCGCCCGCGGCCGCAGTGGCACGCCGTTCCCTTCGGCCTTCCACCAGTCGCCCAAACCCAGGGCGAAAGCGTAGTCGTTGCTCGACCCGAGCGGCCACACGCCCATCGTGACCGGCTTGCCCGCCCGCATCAGCCCGTTCGCCACCTCGTTCACCGTGCCGTCGCCGCCGGCGGCGATCACCCGCGCGAACCCTTCCTCGGCGGCAATCCGGGCCAGTTCGACCCCGTGACCCGGTGCGGTTGTTTCCCGTAATTCCGCACTTGGCGCCGCCCACGTTCTAACCTTATTCACCAGTTTGCGGGCACGCCCTCGCCCGGCGGCGGGGTTGTAAATCACGCAGGTGGGCGGGTGGGCCACTCGGCACGCGGGGGGAACGGGGGATGGTCACGATCCGACCGATGGAACAGACAGACATACCGGCCGCCCTCCGCGTGTGGCAAGAGACGTCCGCCCGCGCGCGGCGGATCGAGACGCACGACGGCCTCGCCCGGTACGTCGGACACAACCCGGGGCTGTGCCAGGTGGCCGAACAGAAGGGCGAACTGATCGGCGTGCTCGTCGGCGGGCACGACGGCCGCCGCGGGTTCCTGCACCACGTGGGGGTGCTCACCCCGTTCCGCCGGCACGGGGTCGGGCGGGCGCTGGTGGACTTCTACCTGGCCGAGTTGAAGGAGGAGGGCATTTTGCGGATGCACCTGTTGGTCCGGCAGAGCAACGCCGTCGGCCTGCGGTTCTGGAAGTCCTACGGGTGCCGCGAGCGGGCGAACACCGTAGTCATCTCGCTTGTCCTGTCTACGGACACTCAGGACAGCGGAGGACCGGGATGAACGGGTTGCTGGTGATCGACAAGCCGGGCGGGATGACCTCGCGGGACGTGGTGAACCGGGTGCAGAAGTGGCTGCCGAAGGGCACCAAGGTGGGGCACACGGGCACGCTCGACCCGCTGGCCACCGGCACGCTGGTGCTGTGCGTGGGGGCGGCCACGCGGCTGGCCGAGTTCGTGCAGGCGATGGGCAAGGGGTACGCCAGCCGCGTGCGGCTGGGAGCGACCAGCGACACCGACGACGCCGACGGGGTGGTCACTCCGGTGGACCGGGCGGTTCCGCCGACCGACGAGCAGGTGCGGGCGGTGGTCGGGCGGTTCGTGGGCGTCATTCAACAACTGCCACCGGCGTACTCCGCGCTGAAGGTGAACGGCAAGCGGGCGCACGAACTGGCCCGCCAGGGGGCCGAGGTGAAGCTCGAACCGCGGCCGGTGCGGGTGGACCGCATCGACGTGACGGGCTACGACTGGCCGCACCTGGACATCGCCGTCGAGTGCGGGAAGGGGACGTACATCCGCAGCATTGCCCGTGACGTGGGCGAGATGCTCGGCGTGGGCGGGCTGGTGCAGACGCTCCGCCGCACGCACGTCGGCCCGTTCGCCGCTGACGGCGGGCTGTCACTCGACGCGACGGCGGAGCAGGTGCGGGCGGGCCTACGGCCGATGGGCGAGGCGGCGACGGAACTGCCGCGGGTGACGCTCGACGTCGGCACCGGTACGCGGTTCGTGCAGGGGCTGGCGGTGCCGTGCGAGAGCGTGAGCGGGCTAGTCGGTGTGTTCCGCGGCGACCTGTTCGTCGGCATCGGCGACGCGACTGGTGGTCGCGTGCGGCGA
>JANNDF010000785.1:0-6324 GCA_031387445.1 Planctomycetia bacterium | reverse complement strand
CTTGCTGCCGTTCAGCCGCCACTCGGTGTTCGGGTTCGGGGCGGTCGCCACCGTCTCCTCCCACACCGGGTTCCGCTTGTCGTCCAGCAGCCGCACTTTGAAGTTGGTGAGTTGTGCCCCGGTGTTGCCGTCGGTGCGGTTCCAGAGGACGATCTTGTCGATCGCCTTCGCCTCTTTCAGGTCCACCTCCCACCACGGGTTGTCTTCGGTGCTCGTGTGACTCACCGAGTTGCCGCCGAAGTAGTCGCCGTTCGTCTTGCCGTCGATGGCCCGCCCCGGCTTGCCTTCATACGCCTCACTGCTCTGCGTGGCGGTGCCCTTCAGGGCGACGTTGTCCTTGCCGCTGAACGCCTGCACCTCGGCGAGCATCAGGTGCCGCTTCTTGCCCGGCAGTTCCACCCGCAGGTAGCGACCCGTCGGCGGGGCGACGGCCGGCGGGTGCACCACCGCGGAGATCTTGCTGACGATGAAGTTGCCCCCGCCGTGCCCGGCCCCGCCGCCCGGCAGCGCCTTATTCGGGATCGCCTCCAGCCGCAACGCGGTCAACGTCTCGGCGGTCAGCGGCAGTTCGACGGTGTACGTGTCGGTGCCGCCCGACTTGGCCACCAGGATCGTGCCGTCGTCGTTCACCGTCGCCGGCTGGTCCTTCCAACTCAGGAACGTCGGCTTCGGGGTGTCGAACTTCACGCTCCGCGGGAACGCCTGGTCCCACGCCGGCAGCTTGGCCAGCACCTCCGCCGGTGGCGTCTTCAGCTTCGCTTGCAGGGCCTTCACCTCCGCCTCCCACGCGGCCTGCTGCTTCAGTTGCTCGCCGCTGAACATCTTCAGCACGGGCGACTCGTCCGGCCGGTCGGCGTCCTCGGTGTTGTTCAGGAAGGCGAACATCTGGAAGTATTCCGTCTGGCTGATCGGGTCGTACTTGTGCGTGTGGCACTGGGCGCACGCGGCACTGGTGCCCATCCACACGGCGAGCGTGGTGTTCACGCGGTCCACGATGGCCACGTTGCGGAACTCCTCGTCGCTCGTGCCGCCCTCGCTGTTGGTCATCGTGTTGCGGTGGAAGGCGGTGGCGGTGCGCGTCTCGTCCGTCGCGTCTGGCAGCAGGTCGCCGGCCAGTTGCTCGACGGTGAAGCGGTCGAACTTCTTGTTCGTGTTCAGCGCCTTGATGACGTAGTCGCGGTACGGCCAGATGGTGCGGAGCGGGTCGTCGGCGTAGCCGGCGCTGTCCGCGTAGCGGGCGAGGTCGAGCCACATCCGCGCCCAGTGCTCGCCGAACGCCGGCTTCGCCAACATGCGGTCCACCATCGCCTCGTAAGCCCCCTTGGCGTCGTCCTTCAGGAACTGATCGACCTCTTCGAGCGTCGGCGGCAGGCCGGTCAGGTCGAGGGCGACGCGGCGGATGAGTGTCGTCTTGTCGGCCTCAGGGGAAGGCTTCAGCCCCTCGGCGGCCAGGCGGGCGAAGAGGAACGCATCGACGGCATTGCGGGCGGGAAGTGCCACGGTCGGCACCGGCGGGCGGACCGGCTTCACGTAACTCCAGTGCGTGGCGTACTTGCCCCCCTGCTGAATCCAGGTGGTCAGCGTGTCCACTTCCTTCGCCGTCAGCTTCTTTCCCGTCTTCGCCGGCGGCATGTGGTCCTTCGCGTCGGCCGTCTTCACCCGCACGATGAGTTCACTCTTCGCCGGGTCGCCGGGCACCACCGCCGTCCCTTTGGTTGCCCCGTCGAACGTGTCGAGTCGCAGCTTGCCCTTCCGCTCCTTCTCGTCCGGCCCGTGGCAGGTGAAGCAGTTGGACGCCAGGATGGGCCGCACGTCGCGGTTGAAGTCGATGTCCGCGGCGCGAAGGGCGGGGGCGAACGCAATCAAGGCGGCGAGCGGGAGGAGGCGGTTCATGCGGAGGCGCACCACGGGCGGGGAGAGGCAACCGGCAGTGGTGCTATTGTGACGTGGCGACGCGACGGGGGCAACCTTCTGTTTCGCGGTTGCGTGCCTCACCGGCGGGCCGGGGTCCGCGTGGCGGTGCCGCGGACGGGGGTGGCGGTCGGATACGCCGAGGACGTGCACCAGTGTTCGACGGCGAAACCGTCGCCGTCCGGCGTCCACCGCTCGGTGCGGTCGTCGTCGAACGCGATCACCACCACCCCGTCGGACGCCCGCTCCGCTCGCCCGCCCGCCGTCCGCAGCGGTTCGGTGAGTGCCGCCGTATCATCCCGCCCGATCAGGCACCGCTCCACCACCCCGTTCGTGAACACGACGGTCCAGTCCCCGGCGTAGGGCTTCGCCCTGAGTGCCTTCGGCACCGGGGCAGCGACGGCGGAGAGTGCGAGTGCGAGGGTGATGAGCAGGACGTTTCGCATCGGTTGGCGTCCCATGTCACTTGCCCTTCGCACGCTTGAAGACGAAAACGTTGAAGCCGCCGGTCGTCTCGAGGGCGGGCGGCCGCCGGGTATTGGACGACGACTCGGACCACGTCAGGGTGTCACCTTCAAGCTGATAGACGGTGAGGATGAAGTTGCCGGACAGGTCGTCGATGTCGATCTGCTTGGGGGTCGCGGTCGGGTCGAGTTTCACCGTGCGACCCACATACCCGGTGGTCTTCCCGCACCCGGTCGAGAGCTTCCCGTCCTTCACGTCCAGCCACCAGGTGGTGTCGGCCCGCGTTCCGCCGCCGGTGTCAATGGACACGCTCTCCCACCGCTCTTCGAGCAGGGTGGCGTCGTCCGCCTTCTTCACCACCTTCGGCACCGGGGCGGCCATCGACAGACTGACCGCGAAGAAGAGTGCGACCGCAGTTCGCATGACCGACCTCCGAGGGGTCACTTGTCCGGCATCCGCTTGAATACGAAGAGGTGGGCGCCGCGACCGCCCTTGAACTCGGACGGCCGCGGCTGATCGTCCTGGGCGTGGCAGATGGTGAGGGTGTCGCCGTCGAGTTGGTAGATGTACCGCTGCGGCTTGCTCCACCCCTTCCACGTCACGTCGAGGTGAGCGGGCGACTGGGCGGAGTCGAGTTTGAGCGGACCGGCGGCGGCGTCCGAGGGGGCGTCGCTGGTCATCGACATCGTCCCGTCACCGACGAGTAGGAACCGCTTGTCCGGCTTCGGCCCGCTGCCGCTGTCGAGCGAAACGCCCTCCCACCGCCCCCGCATCAGGTCGGCGTCGGACACTTTCTTGACCGCCTTCGGCACCGGGGCGGCGACGAGGGCGGCGGCACCGAAGGCGAGTAGCAACAGCGTTCGCATGGGTCGGCCAGTGGGGTCACTTGTCCTTCTTGTCGTCCTTCTTCTCGTCCTTCACCCGCTTGAAGGTGACGACGGAAATGCCGGCCTTGCCGTTGGCCACGAACTCCGTCGGGCGAGCCGAGTTCGGCTTGTACGGGATGCAGATCTTGAGCGTGTCGCCGTTCAGTTCGTAGATGGCGAGGAAACTCTCGCCGTGCAGGCTCAGGTCCATCTCCTTGAGCATGGCCGTCGGGTCGATTTTGTAAGTCGCTCCACCGCGGTCGCCGTGGTCCGGACCGCCCTGGTCCATCGTGAACTTGCCCTTCTCGGCGAATACGAACTTGATCTCGTTTGGCTGAGAGGGCGCGTTTCCCCCGTCGGCGTCGAACTTGTCGATGGCCCAGGTGCCGAGGATGGCGTCCTCGTCCTTCACTTTCTCTTTGTCCTTCGGCACCGGGGCGGCGAGGAGCAGGGCGGGGACGACGACGACCGCGAGCAGGGCGAGCGTGCGCATGGGTCAGACCTGAGGGTGGAATTACTTGTCCTTCTTCTCTTCCTTCTTCTCCTCTTTCTTCTCTTCCTTCACGCGGGTGAGCGTGACGACTGCGAACGTTTTGCCGTCGGACTTGATCTCCTCGGGGCGAACCTGATTCGGGCCGTTGGAGATGCACAACTTGAGTGTGTCGCCGTCGAGTTCGTACAGCCCGGGCATGGTCTCGGATTTCCCACCGCCACCGGGCGGGGTCATGGTCATGTCGACTGTCTTCACTTTGGCGGTGGGGTCGAGTTTGAAACTGCCCTTCATGTCCTCGCCGCCCGGACCGCCGGCCAACCGCAACATGCCATCTTTCTCGAAGATGAAACGGATCTTGTCGATCTCTGCCTGGGGCGGGGCACCAGGGGCGCCGCCGAGGTCGAACTTCTCGATCTTCCAGGTGCCGAGGATGGCCTCCTCATCCTTAGGCTTCTTGTCATCCTTCGGAACCGGAGCTGCGACGACGAGTGCGGGAAGGGCGAACGCGGTCAGTAGGGACAGCAGGCGCATGGCGGGGTCTCGAGAGATTGAGGAAAGTGTATTCGAGAGACGCCGGTGGCGGCAAAGGATTTCGAGCAGAGGTTCGGGCGAACAGGCGGGGTAAGCCGGGTGAGTGAGTGAAACCCAGTCAGCGGCATGGTGCGCAGGGGACAGCCTTCCCCGGAAGGATCTGGACGGTTTACGGACGGAGAAACGAAAAAACCCCCGCCGGCAAGCCGACGGGGGTTTTGGGTCTCGGTCAAGAGAGCAGCGTAAGAGAGATTCTGACAGAGAGCAGAGACACGATAAGTCTGCTGGTATGGCGACCAGCGGACCTAGTTTCTATCCTTAAAAAAGGAGGTGATCCAACCGCAGGTTCCCCTACGGTTACCTTGTTACGACTTAGTCCCAATCAGGAGTTTCGCCTTCGGCACTAGGTGACTTCGGGCGCCCCTCCCTTTCGTGGCTTGACGGGCGGTGTGTACAAGGCTCAGGAACACATTCACCGCGGTGTTGCTGACCCGCGATTACTAGCGATTCCGACTTCACGGAGGTGAGTTGCAACCTCCGATCTGAACTGGGGCGTGTTTTTTGGGGTTCGCTCCCGCTCGCGCGTTGGCATCCCTTTGTTCACGCCATTGTAGCACGTGTGCAGCCCTAGGCATAAAGGCCATGAGGACTTGACGTCATCCCCACCTTCCTCCGGTTTAACACCGGCAGTCCCCCCAGAGTCCTATAATTAGCAACTGAGGGTAAGGGTTTCGCTCGTTATGGGACTTAACCCGACATCTCACGACACGAGCTGACGACAGCCATGCAGCACCTGTGTCTGGTTCAGGATTGGATACCTTCGTCGGCCGTTTCCGGCGACTACCCCCAGACGCTTTCGCACATGTCAAGCCTAGGTAAGGTTCTTCGCGTTGCCTCGAATTAAGCCACATGCTCCACCGCTTGTGTGAGCCCCCGTCAATTCCTTTGAGTTTCAGCCTTGCGACCATACTCCCCAGGCGGGGTACTTAGCACTTTTGCTTCGAAAGTAAACCCATGTCTAGTCTACTATCTAGTACCCAACGTTTAGGGCCAGGACTACCGGGGTATCTAATCCCGTTTGCTCCCCTGGCTTTCGCGCCTCAGCGTCAGAAAGGATCCAGCACACCGCTTTCGCCACCGGAGTTCCTATGGATATCAACGCATTTCACCGCTCCACCCACAGTTCCGTGTGCCCCTATCCTCCTCGAGACCATCAGTATCCGAGGCCGTTCTCCAGTTAAGCTGGAGGATTTCACCCCGGACTTGATAGCCCGCCTACGCGCCCTTTAAGCCCAGTGATTCCGAACAACGTTCGCACGGTTCGTCTTACCGCGGCTGCTGGCACGAACTTAGCCCGTGCTTCCTCCAGGGATAGATCACACCCTTGCGGGCTTTTCTCCCCCTCGACAGGGCTTTACAACCCGAAGGCCTTCATCGCCCACGCGGCCTCGCTCGGTCAGGCTTGCGCCCATTGCCGAAGATCCTCGACTGCAGCCACCCGTAGGTGTCTGGCCAGTGTCTCAGTGCCAGTGGCGCGGGTCGTGCTCTCACACCCGCTAGACATCTTCGCCTTGGTGGGCCGTTACCCCACCAACTAGCTAATATCACATGGGCTCCTCCAGGGACGCCGGAGCTTTGGTCTTGCGACATCATCGGGAATTACCCTGTCTCTCGACAGGCTATGCCCGATCCCCGGGTAGATACCCATGCATTACTGCCCCTTACGCTGCTACCCATTGCTGGGTACGCTCAACTTGCATGCCTAATCCAGGCCGCCAACGTTCGTTCTGAGCCAGGATCAAACCCTTCAAAAGTTTATTGTTCTCGGCCACATGACCCGAAGGCCACACAGCCAGAGTCACTTCGAGTTTGATTCGCTGTTCGGTGTCCACTCAAAAGACTTTCTTGACCGACTTCGCCACACCGGCCACTCGCGGTTGCCCGCTCGCGGAGATGGTGCGAGAGCCGATCAGTACCATCGAGTGAGTATCCACCTTACGGCGATGCCCACTCTCGGTCAGGCTCTTACGCTGCTCACTTGTCAAAGACCGAAAGTTC
>JANNDF010000778.1:0-1208 GCA_031387445.1 Planctomycetia bacterium | reverse complement strand
GGCCGGGTGCGAGTCAACCACCCGGCCGGCTGACGCCGGCGGTTCCAGGAAGTAGGATCCGCGTCTCGTTCATGATCGACGACCTCGGCCGTGCCGGGACGGAATCGCAACTGCTCGCGCTCATCCGCGGCATTGACCGGGAACACTTCGCGCCGTCACTGGTGCTGCTGAACGGCGAGGCCGTAGCGTCGCGCTCGCTCGAACCGCTCGACTGCCCGGTTCTCCGGCTCGGCGTCACGAAGCTCGCCAGTGTCAAGGCGTTGTCAGCGGCGAAACGGTTGCGCGCCTTCTGGCGTGAACACCGCCCGGACGTGGCGCAAATCTACTTCCACGACTCGGCGTACTTCGGCGTGCCGGTGGCGAAGGTGTGCGGCATCAAGCTCGTCGTCCGCGTGCGGAACAACCTCGGCTATCAGCAGACCCGAAAGCACCGTGTTCTCAGCCGTATGATCCGACCGCTGGTGAACGGCGTGTTGACCAACTCCGAGTTGGGCCGAGACGCGATTGCCGCGATGGACCGCATGCCGGCGGAGCGCGTCACGGTGATCGAGAACGGCGTGGATTTGGAGCGGTATCCGAACACTGTAGCCGGCCACGGTGAGGCCGGTTTAAGACCGGCCACACCGAGGCCGGCTACAGCAGAGCTCGTCGTCGGCTGCGTCGCCAACCTGCGGCCGATCAAGAACATCGACGGTTTGATGCGGGCAGCCGTGCGGGTACACGACCACTTTCCGCACGCCCGCTTCGTGGTGGCCGGCGACGGCGAACAGCGGGCCGATTTCGAACGCCTTCACGCCGAGTTGAACCTGGGCGACCGCTTCATCCTCTGCGGGTCGGTGGCCGACGTGCCCGGATTCCTGCGGGGGGTCGATGTGGCCGTGTTGCCGTCGCACTCGGAAGGCATGTCGAACGCACTGCTGGAGTACATGGCCGCGGGCAAGCCGGTCGTCGCCACGGCGGTCGGGGCGAACCCGAAGCTTCTGGCCGACAGGTGCGGCGTGCTCGTGCCACCCGGCGACGAGTCGGCACTCGTCAGTACGCTTTGCGAGTTGTTATCCGACGCACCGGCACGGGCGGCACTCGGCACGGCGGCGCGGGCGCGGGTGGAGGCCGAGTACAGCCGGTCGGCGATGCTGCGACGGTTCGAACGGTACTACCGCGCTGTGGTGAACCCCGACAGTCATGCCGGGGGTGGTTGAACGATCCAC
>JANNDF010000694.1:0-11235 GCA_031387445.1 Planctomycetia bacterium | reverse complement strand
AGCGGGAGCGAGCACAGCGGCCAGGTCGGAGCGGAGTTGGGCCAGTGCGGCGGTGAGTGTCGGGACCAAGTTCGGCACCTCGGAGGTGACGAAACGGTAGGACGCCAAAGGACTTGCACGCTAACTGAATGGCATTCGGGTGGACGTGCAGTTCGTCACCTCCCTCGGCGACACGACGGCCCCGACGGTGTCGGCCCAAACGCCGGCGGCCAACGCGACCGGTGTGAGCCGGACGGCGGTGGTGACGGTCACGTTCGGCGAGGCGGTGGTGACGAACAGCATCAGCGTGGTCGTGCGGGACGCGAGCAACAACGTCGTGGCCGGCAGCCTGAGCTACAATTCCGGCACGCGGACCGCCACCTTCACCCCCACCCAACCGCTCAACGGGGCGGCATCCTACACCGTGACGGTGAGCGGGGTGGCGGACGCCGCCGGGAACGTGATGACGACGGTGAACTGGTCGTTCACCACCATCGGGAGTTGGGTGAGCACGTCGTCGGCCGACTTCGCCACCGGCACCGCCTCCGGGGTTCAAGTGACCGACGAGGGCGGCGGGCGGTTGCGGCTCGTGACCGCGTTCCGCGACGAGTTCGCCGGCACCGCCCTGTCATCCTCCAACTGGACCACTCAAAACTGGAGCGGGTCGGCCCAATACACCGTGTCCGGCGGGACGCTATCGGTCACCGCCGGCATGATCAGTTCGGCGAACACCACCACCGGCGTGCCGGTGGAGGGGCGGGTCGCATTCGGGGCCAGCCCGTTCCAACACTTCGGGTTGGCCACCGGCCTGAGCACCGTGGCCGGCAACTCGTGGGCCATCTTCAGCACCGGTGGCGGCAGCGACACCCTGTATGCCCGCGTGAACGTGAACGGGTCCACCCAACAGGTGACCGTCGGCACGCTGTCCACCGCCTTCAACCTGTACCGCATCCAGTTCACACCCACGACCGTCGACTTCTACGTGAACGACAGCCTTGTGGCGTCGATCACCGCCTCGCTGTCCGCCTCAGCGATGCGGATCGTCGCCTCCAACTACAACAGCTCGGCCCCGCTCGCCCTGGACTGGGTGGCTCTGCTCAGCTACGGCGGGTCGGGCACGCTCACCTCGACGGCCTACGACGCCGGGCAGAGTGTTGCCCTCCAGTCGGTGAGTTGGACCCAGTACGCCCCGTCGGGCACCACCGTGAGCGTGGCGTTCAGCGTGAGCGCCGACGGCACCAACTGGTCGAGCTGGGTCGACGCCACCAGCGGGGCATCGATCAGCGGGGTGAAAGGCCGCTACCTCCGCTACCGGGTCACCCTCTCCACGACGGACCCGTGGCTGACCCCGTACGTCGATGACCTCACTCTCCTCTTCGCGTGAGGTACGGCACCGGCGCCAGACACCGGATCACCGTGACTCGGTGTCTGGTCATCCCCCAAGTGAACCGGTCCGAGGCCAATTCCGCCGTGACGAACACTGTCAGCGTCGTCATCCCGACGTTCAACTCCGCCGGCCTGGTGACCGAGGCCATCGACAGCGCGCTCGCCCAGTCGAGGCCGCCGGCGGAAGTGATCGTGGTGGACGACGGCTCGACCGACGACACGGCCGAGCGGCTGGCCCACTACGGCCCCCGCATCCGGCACATCCGCCAGCCGAACGGCGGGGTGTCAGCCGCCCGCAACCGCGGGGTGTCGGAGGCGTCGGCCGAGTACGTGGCGTTCCTGGACGCTGACGACGTGTGGCACCCGCGGAAGTTGGAATGGCAAGCCGCCGCCCTGGCCGCCCAGCCGGGGTGTGTGCTGCTCGGCACTCACACGTACGACTGGCCGGGCTCCCACCCGGAGGCCACCGGCGGGGAGGTGCGGCCGGTCGTCTGGGACCGGCTGGCGGTGCGGAACGAACTGGTCACGTCGAGCGTGCTCGCCCGCCGCGACGCCCTGGTCGCGGTCGGGCCGTTCGACACACGGCTGCAAGGGCCGGAGGACCACGACCTGTGGATCCGGCTGGCCGAGGTCGGGTCGGTCGGCGTCCTGGCCGCCCCGCTCACCGGCTATCGCGACGTGCCCGCCAGCCTGAGTAAACACGCCCGGCGGATGGAAGAGGGCATGTGGCGGATCGTCAAGAAGCTGGCCGACCGCGGCGCGTGGTCGGGGCGCCCGCTCTTGAGGGCGCTGGCCCGTAGTGTCGTCCACCATCGGTGCGCGTACATGTACGCCTCCGCCGGCGAGTACCCGCAGGCGGTGTGGCGGGCGGTGTGCGGGCTGGTGGCGTACCCGCTCCCATACCCGGCCGGCACGACGCCCCCACTCGAACGGCCGAAGCGACTGGCTCGCGTCGTCGCCGGCTGGCTCCGCCGGGCGCGGCGGGGGGCGAACTGATGCTCCGGTTCGCGCTGTTCGTCATCCTGAACCTGGTTCTCTTCCTCCGCCCGACCGACATGTTCCAGACGGAGGAATCGAGTGGCGAGGAAACGGCCAAGCTGTACGAGTGGGTCATCATTGCCACCACCCTCGCGTCCGTCGGCCCACTGCTCCGAGAACTCCGGCCGAGTACCCTCGCCGCCAAACCGATCTCGCTCTTCGTCCTCGGGATGCTGGTCGCGGTGGTCCTCTCCCACCTGTCGAACGGTCAGGCGGGCCAGGCCGTCGCGTCGGGGGTGAAGTTCGCCAAGCTGGCGCTGTACTACCTGCTGGTGGTGGCCAACCTGGACACGCCGGTCAAGTTCCGCCTGTTCCTGCTCGCGGTCGGCGGGGCGATGGCCGTTCAGGTGACGTTCGGGCTGCTCCAGTACTTCGGGGCGATCGACCTGCCGGCGTTCAAAGTGTTCGCCCAGAACGAGTACAACCCGACCACCGGCGAACTGACCGTCCTCCCGCGGCTGTGCGGGTGTGGCATCTTCCACGACCCGAACGACCTGTGCGTGCTGCTCGCCGTCTGTTCGGTGGTCTGCCTGTCCGTGCTGTTCGACACGCGGCTCGGGGCGGTGCGGCTCTTGTCCGTCATTCCGCTCGTCGCGTTCGTGGCGGCGGTTCCGCTCACCCACTCCCGCGGCGGGCTGCTCGCCCTGTTCGCCGCCTTCGCTTCGCTCGTCGTGTCCGCCATCGGGTTTCGTCGCGGGCTCCTCCTCTTGGTGGTGGGGGGGCCGCTCGTCCTGCTCGCACTGGGCGGACGGATGACCCGGTTCGAGGTGGAGAATGTCGACGACACCAGTCAGCACCGCATCCGCCTGTGGAGCGACGGGCTGAGCCAGATCCCCTCTCACCCGCTGTTCGGCATCGGCCAGGGGAATTACGTCGATCTCGCCGGGCTGAGCGCTCACAACTCGTACGTCGAGGCGTTCACCGAGTTGGGCGGGGTGGGCGGGTTCTGCTTCGTCTCCGCCTTCGCCTACGGGCTGTGGACACTCCACCGGTGCGGCCGACGGGCGGAGTTCGTCGCCGCCGGCAGTCTGAATCGGTTTCGTCCGTTCGGCACCGCCATGCTCGTCGCACTGGGCGTCGGGCTGTACTCCCTCTCCCGCTTGTACACCCAGCCGACGTACACCGTGTTCGGCATCGCCGCCGCGTATTTCGGGCTGATCGGCGAGCGTGTTCCCGGGTTGGTCCCGCCGCTCACCTGGAAGCTGACCGCCGGCCTTGCCGCCGTCGCCGGGGTCGTACCCCTCGCCCTCTACCTGTTCGTCAACTCGACGGTCCGTTGGTCCTGACCCCCCCCACCCGTTGCACACCAATGACCACCTCCACCGACCGCCGAGACGAAGCCGCCCTCCGGCGGCACTACGAGATCGAGAAGGAACTGGCCGACCGCCTGCGGGTGGCCACCGAGAGCGAGCGGCCGTCCTTGTACAGGTCGGTGTACGATGAACTGTTCCGGAGGGTGCCGGACCACCCGCAGAACGTGTGGAAGGAGGGGCCGGCGGAACAGGCGTCCCGCACGGCCGAGCAGTTGCAGTTCCTCCGCCCGGAGAGTGTGTACGTGGAAATCGGGTGCGGGGACGGACACCTCGAGCGGGGCGCGGCGACCCGGGGCATCCTGATGAGCGTGTGCCGGACGCTGAAGAACCGGGGCCTGGACCCCCTGCAAGCGATCCTCGACGCCCTGCGAATCTACGCCGCCACCGGGACACTGCCCCCGCTGCCGAAGAAGCCCAGTTCAGGAGCCTGAAGGGTTCCAACCCGACCTCCCCGCTCACCTAAAAAGTTATGTGCGCAACTTGACGGACACTACCCCCGCTCCTGCCTGCACCTGCCGGAATACTCGTCGGACCCTCTTGACCACCTCCCTCGGACCGGTCAGTATTGCCACATCTCGCGCCCGGCAACGTGGAGTTTGGTCGGCACCGACCGAACTGACTCGCACTCGATCCACAGCCGGTTTGACTCTCCCATCCGTGTTCGACCGCCTGTCCGTCTCGTCGGGCCGCGAGCGTTCTCTCCCACTCCCGTCCACCTATTCTCGGCGGGCGGGGGTGGGCGTTTCCGCCCACTTCCATTCCGGGGAGGCTCGTATGTCCCAGCCCAGGTTCCGAGGTCGGTCGGCGTTCACACTCATTGAGCTGCTGGTGGTGATCGCCATCATCGCCATTCTGATCGGCCTGCTCCTGCCTGCCGTCCAGAAGGTCCGCGAAGCCGCCGCCCGCATGCAGTGCAGCAACAACCTGAAGCAGCAGGGCCTCGCCCTCCACAACTACCACGACACCGTCGGCCGCTTCCCCGCCGCCATGAACATCGGGACGACGTGGTACTCCTCGTACCAGCGGGAGGCGCCGCCGGCCGGCATGAACTCGGCCACCGGTTACCCGACCGACGGGCCGTTCTTCAGTTGGGCGTTCCAGGTCGCCCCGTTCATGGAACAGGAAAACGCGCAGAAGACGTTCAATCGCAACGCCTGGCCCTGGTGGCAGTACCGCCCCGGCATGCCCGCCACCGGCGCGAACACCTGCAACGGCATTGCCATCAAGACCATGATCTGCCCGTCGGACCCGCGGTCGGCCGCCCTGGTGTGCAACGACGGCGGCAACCTGGCCGCCCTGACCGACTACCTGGGGGTGAACGGGCGGAATCAGTTCAAGGAGGCCCCCTCCGTCGGGCAGGACGGCATCCTGTACGTGAACAGCGGGGTGCGGATCACCGGCATCACCGACGGGACGGCGAACACCCTGATGGTGGGCGAGCGGCCGCCGTCGAACACCCTGTACTACGGGTGGATGTGGGCCGGGTCGGGCGACTTCCCGTACTTCGGCACCACCGACGTGGTGCTCGGCGTCCGCGAGGTCACGAACGGCACGCCCGGTGGCCCCACCGACTACTACCGCCCCGGCACCCTGAACGACCCGAACGACCTGGAGCGGTATCACTTCTGGAGCCTGCACACCGGCGGGGGCATGTGGCTGTTCGGCGACGGGCACGTGCAGTTCATCACCTACAGCGTCGGAACCCAGACGCTCGGCACGGTGAACGGCATCGCCAACTACACCCTGATGGAAGCGCTGGCCACGCGGGCCGGCGGGGAGGCGATCAGCCCTCCGTGACTCGGAGTGGTCCGCTCGCGCTCCGAGCGCCGTCCGAATCTGCTCGCGGGGCGAGCAGACTACTTCCCGCCCCCACCCCGGAGCTTCCCCATGGCCCGCGCCGTTCGCCTCCTGTTGCTGGTCGTCGTCCTCGCCCCGACTTTCACCTCCGTCGGGTGCGGCGACAGCAAGGCCGACGCCACCCCGAACCCCGAACTCGGCCCGCCGCCGAACGTCCCGCCCGGCCGCGGCGGGGGAGACAAGGGGATCGCCCCGACCGATCCGAAGGCGGCGAAACCGCCGAAGGGGAGGTGAGGGATCGGAGGCCCGACCGCGAGGGAGGGAGCCAGAGGCTTCCGGTGCCCTCCCTCACGGTCGGGCCTCCGTTTCTCCCACCCATTCCGTAATCCGTCTGAACACCGCGTCCGGGTCGGCGAAGAGCAGGAAGTGCGTGCCGGCTGGGTCGCGGTGGGTGGTCACCTCCGCACCACCGGTGCGGAGGGCGGCGATCCCGCGGTCCACGCTCTTCGGCGTCACATGCCGGTCGGCATCGCCGTGCAGCACCAGAACCCGCCGACCGGCGAACGCTTCGTTGACAAGCAGCGTCGGTTCCATTGTGGGTGAGATGAAGATCAGCCCGGCGAACACCTCCGGCAGCGCCACCGCCGCCCGCCCCATGCCCGCGCCGCCCTGGCTCAGACCCATCAGCCACACCCGCCCGGCGTCGATCTCGGCGAAGTGTTCGATCGCGTACCGCACCGCCCGCTCGACGCACCCGGCCGCGTGCGGGTGTTCCCAGTTGCCGTACCCGAAGGTGGGGCACACGAGCACGCACCGGGCGTCGTCGGCCAACCGCCGCAGCAGGTGCGGGTAGAGCAGGCTGTTCCCACCGTGGCCGTGCAGGAACACCAACAGGCCGAGCCGCTCGCCTTCTTCAACTTCCGGTCGGTACGCGAACAGGTGGCCGGGATCGGGGTTCAGGATTCGCCCCCACACGGCGAACGGTAGGCCCGGCGGAACGACACGGCTTTCACCGCTCTCCCGCAATTCCTCCAGGTGATGCCGGATGGTGTCGCGGATGAGCCGGCGTTCTTCCCCGCTGATGCGGATGTCGAACCGGGTGGCCAGGAGCGTGCCGAGCCAGAGCCAGTCGGGTTCGCTCAGCAGCACCATCTGCAAACGGTGGAGGAACAGCGGGCCGAGGAAGACGGACCGCAAGCCGGGGGTGTCGGAGCGGAGTGCCGGCTGAGTGACACCGAGGACCGCGGCGGCCAGCACGAACCACCCGAACGCCACCGTCCCCACCAGTATGCAAGCGACCAACATCAGCTCGAACAGTCGCTGCGACAGGCCGAATGGGGTGGGCGGTGGCGGGCCGCCAGGACCGAGTGTGACGAACTCGGACACGACGTTCGCAGCGACGAAAGTGATGACCCCCACCCAGCCCGCCGTCAACAGCACGCCCGCCACCCGCCCGTGCCACGTCCGGGCCGTGAACAGCAGCAACGGGGCGAGTACCACCGCCGCGAGGCGGAGGCCCCACACGGCGACGAAGTCCAACAGCGTGCGCAGCCTCATGACTCTCCGAAGGCGAGGGGGCGATCACTGTGCCGGGTGATTCTACCGCCCAAAATCGACATCCCCACTTCGAGGGCGGTGCCGATGAAGATCCAGAGCGACTGGCGGTACGGCGACTCGGCCGAGGCGAGCGGCAAGCGGGCGGTGGAGAAGCTCATCCGCTCGCGGGTGGACGCCTTGTGCGACGAGTTCCGTACCCGCCCGGATTTGGAACATCGCCAAATCTCCGTCACCAACGCCGACGGGCGGACGACCACGCCGCCTGACCGCTCCCTCGCGGTCGGGGCTCGTGCGGAATGCCCACTTCGCGGGCACCGCCGGCCTGACACGAAAACTTCTCCGCGAGCCGAACATGCACGCATCGCCCTGATTTTACAGGCGATGGGCCGTTCGCCCCGACTCTTCACGCGGCTTCGGCACGTCATCTGCGTTATGTCACTCGCACCTCTCCGACACCCCGGCGCGACTGCCGGCGTATGCGTACACACCCTTCGGTTCCTCCCGGCCGAGCATCCCGAGTGAGAGTTGATGACCGCTGACATTTCCGCCGAGTTCGGATTTCTGATCGACATGGACGGCGTGCTCTACCGCGGGGCGGATTTGCTGCCGGGTGCCGGTCAGTTCGTGCGTGAACTGCGCGAGCGCGACATCCCGTTCCGCTTCCTGACGAACAACAGCCAGCGGACCCGCCGCGACGTGGTGGCCAAGCTGTCTCGCCTCGGCATCGACGCGGACGAGCAGCACGTGTTCACCAGCGCGATGGCCACCGCACGCTTCCTGGCCCAGCAGAAGCCGGATGGCACGGCGTTCGTCATCGGCGAGGGCGGGATGCTGACGGCGCTCCACCAGCACGGGTACGCGGTGGTCGATCACGACCCGGATTACGTCGTGGTCGGCGAGGGCCGCACGTTCAACCTGGAACTGGTCGAGGCCGCGGTGCGGATGATCCTCGGCGGGGCGAAGCTGATCGCCACCAACATGGACCCGAACTGCCCGACGACGAACGGCAGCATACGACCCGGCTGCGGGGCGATGGTGGCCATGCTCGAAACGGCCACCGGGGTGAAGGCGTTCAGCGTGGGCAAGCCCAGCCCGGTGATGATGCGGGCGGCCCGCAAGGAACTCGGGCTGACCACCGATCAAACCATCATGATCGGCGACACGATGGAGACGGACATCCTCGGCGGGGTGCAGCTCGGCTTCCACACGGTGCTGGTGCTGAGCGGCGGCACGAGCCGCGCGGATTTGAAGCGGTTCGCGTACCGGCCCGACGTGGTGGTGGAACACCTGGCCGACTTCGCCGAGCGGTTGGATCGCACCGGCTGGAACCCCCGCACCTGGGGCGAGCCGGTGGTGGAAGCGGTCGGGTGACAGATGTGCTCTGCTCGCTCCGCGAGCGGGTATCGACGTCCGCTCGCGGTGCGAGCAGAGCACTACACCCCGATGACGGCCAGCACCGCGTCCTTGCCGATGCGGGTGACGAAGTCGCCGAACCCCTCGCCCGCCTGTCGGTCGGCTTTGTACACGGCCAGCACCTTCTTCAGTCGCGGCAGCAGTTGGTCCTTCGGCACCAGGTCTTGCAGCTCGTAGCTCAGGCGGTCGCCCTCGATCCGCCCGCCGACGTACAGGGTGTACTTGTCCCCGCTGCGGCCGACGATGCCCACGTCCGAGTTGTACGGGCGGGCGCACCCGTTCGGGCAGCCGGTCATCCGCACCGACAACGCGGTGTCACCGAGGCCCATGCCGGCGAGGTCTTTCTCGAACTCGTCCACCAGGGTGGGCAGGAACCGCTCGCTCTCGCTCAGCGCCAGCGGGCACGTCGGGATGGCCGGGCAGGCCATGCTCCACTTCTGCACCTGACTCAGCGTTTCCGGTTTCGCCACGCCGTGTTCGGCCAGGATGCGGTCCACGGTGCCTTTCTGAGCGGTCGGGATGTCGCGCAACAGCACGTCCTGTTGGGCGGTCACGCCGACCGAGCATCGCGTCTGCTTCACCACTTCTCGCAGGCCGGTGCGCAGCCGCATGTCGCCCTCGTCCTTCACCCGCCCGTTCTCCACGCTCACACCGTAGAACCACTGGTCGCCGCCCTGTGAGTGCCAGCCGAGGTGCAGATCGACTCCTGTAATCGGCGCGTGCTTCGGGGCGACGAGCGGCGATTTGAAGTAGTCGCGGGCGAACACCTCGCGGAACTTCTCCACGCCCCAGTCGGCCATCAGGTACTTGATGCGGGCACGCTTGCGGTCGGAGCGGTTACCGTGGTCGCGGAACAGCTTCACCACCGCCTCGGCCGCGGCCACCACCTGATCCGGCTCGATGTAACACACCTCTTTCGCCAGGTGCGGGAACGTCTCCGGCTTACTGTTGGTCATGCCCATGCCGCCGCCGACGAGCAGGTTGTACCCGACCGGCTTTCCCTTCTCCGCGAGCGCCAGGAAGCCGAGGCAGTTGGCGTAGATGTCCACGCAGTTGTCGTCGGGGATGGCGAACGCGGTCTTGAACTTCCGCGGCAGGTAGAGCTTGCCGTAGATCGGCTCGGCCACCTCCGGTTCGGCCGCGGGCGTGACGCTCTCGCCGTTCAGCCAGATCTCGTGATACGCCTGCTTGCCGGCGTGCGGGGTCAGGTGGTCGGCCACCTTGAAGCAGAGTTCGTTGTTCAGTTTCCGCACGTCGTCCGGCAGCGGGGCCGGGCAACTGAGCACGTTGCGGTTCACGTCGCCGCACGCGCTGATGGTGGACAGCAGCGTGGCGTTGATGTCGGCGATCGTCTGCTTCAGGTTCTTCTTCAGTACGCCGTGGAGCTGGATGCTCTGGCGGGTGGTGAACCGCAAGGTGCCGTTCGCGTGCCGCTCGCAGATGTCGTCCATCGCCAGGTACTGGTCGGCCGTCATCACCCCGCCGGGCATCCGCAGGCGGATCATCATCATGTACGCCTTGCCCACGCCCGGCTTCTCCCGCTTCTTGCGGGCGTCGCGGTCTTCCTGTTGGTAGGTGCCGTGGAACTTCACCAGTTGTTTCGACTGTTCCGTGAAGTGGTCGGTGTCGGCGGCCAACTCTTCGGCCAGGCTGCCACGTAGGTAATTTGAGGTGTCTTTGATCCCTTCGACGGGCGAGGGCTTCGGGGCGGTCGGTTCGGCGGACATTCCAGGCTCCGGTCGGAGAGTCAGAGCTGGCATTGTACGGGAAGACATTTCACCGCAGAGGGCGCGGAGGACGCGGGGAGAAGACGAGATTCTAAGGTTGTTGGAATCGAACCCCTCGGTGGATTTTCTCCGCGCCCTCTGCGCCCTCTGCGGTGAATTCTGTGTTTTCCGGCTCTGCCGATTCCCGTGCCACCCGCCGCCTCTTCAACAATTTCCGCCCGATTCCCGATGTTTCCCCTCCGCTCGGCCGGCCGATTTATGCCGAAGCCGACCCCCGGCCGCCGCCGGCGTCGCTTGACGTGCCGTGACCACCAGGACCGTTGCCGTGCCCGACACCCCGACGATCCCACCCCCACCCGTTGCCGCTCATGCCCACCCGAACCCGACCGCCCTCACCCTCGGCTTCCTGACTTTGCTTCACGACGCCTCCGGCGTTCTCGGGGGATACCTGCTGACCAACTCGTGGGGCAGGCCACTGGAGTTCCGCCTGAGCACCGCCGTACAGCCGAACCGCGTCCAGCAAATCCTGTACGGCCCGACGCTCACCGAGTACCTGCACGCCGAACTGATCGGTAAGACGCTGATCGAGAAGACGAGCGCCCCGCCCAGCCTGATTGTGACGGACAGCGTGGCGGCGCTGGCCCTGCGGACGAAGCTGAACATCCCGACCGTGGCGATTCGGCCGGACGGGTTGGACCTGAACGCGGCCGACGTGCTGCCGCTGCCACACCCACGGTGTTCGGCACTGCTTCTGTACCACGCCCGGCACGCGGACGACCGGACGGCTCTGGAAGGCGTGCTGGATCGCATCGACCCGTCGGTGGACCTGGCCGAGCCGTTCGCCCGCATCCGCGAGGCGGTGAACGAGGCCCGGCGGATGGGGGTGACCAACCGTGCGGCCTGACACCGACTGGCGAGCGGGGGGGGGGAGGCCCCAGGTGGCTGGGATAATTGTAGACCAAGGAGAACAAGGGGGGGGACGCCCCCCCGCGGCCGGGGCGGTGGGAGTGATAGGCCAGGTAGCC
>JANNDF010000720.1:0-2638 GCA_031387445.1 Planctomycetia bacterium | reverse complement strand
GGGGGTCGCCGGGCTGCGCCCGTCTCGCCCGCCCTACATTCCAGGCGGTCAGAACCGCACCCGCATCTCGAACCGGTACGTGTCCAGCACGCTGTTCAGCCCCATCACGCCGAAGTTGGTTCCCACCCCGAAGTCGTACTTGTCGCAGAAGAACAGCCGCACGCCCGGCCCGAGTTGCACGATGGTGGTGCCGCTCGCCGGGCGGAAGGTGCCGTCCGGGTGGGTCCACCCGCCGTCCTGGAACGACCACCCGTGAACCTCGAACGTGCCCACCACTTGCACCGCCCGGATCGGCTGCCAGAGGGTGTGGTTGTACGCCAGGTGGTAGTGCAGCAGCGCCCCGGAGTAAGTCGGATCGCCGCCGAGCGGGATCCACTCGGCCACCTGCCCCTGGAGGTAGCTGTGCGGGCTGGTCCGCAGGCCGAACAGCAGTGACGGTTCCAAACTCAAGTGCCCGGTGCCCAGCCCCTTCGCCGGTTGGCCGACCGGCAGCGTCGTTTTGAACTGCAACGTGAGCATGAACAGCTCGCTGTCGAACAGCACGCTCTTCGTGCCCAGGCTGATGTCGCCGAACCCGGCGGAGCTTGGCGGGTCGCTGAACGTCGGGTTCACCGAGCGGTACGGGGTGGTGACGAACGCGCTGAACCCCGGCCCGGCGGCCGTCTCCGTGTACTGGCTCAACTCGTGGTAGTCCGCCACCGGGACGGCCGGCGCCCCTTCCGGCCGTGGCCCTTTGCCGTTGCCGTCGGCCCGCGCCCAGAAGTATTCCGCCCGGTCCAGCAGCCGCGCCTGGTGCCCGTACTCCCACCGCACCCGCATCTGGCTGACCGGCCGCGGGCTGTCGGTGAAGAACGCCGAGTCCGCCAGCGGCGTCCACTTCGGCTGGTAGCACGGGTCGGGGCAGCAGAGCGTTTCGTACATCAGGCCGACCAGCCGCGACGCGAACCCGGTTTGCGGGAACGGCTCACACTGGTTGCACCCGCCGCCCACCTTGCCGCAGGTCGCGCACCCTTGAGGCACGCCGACCGCGAACGCATCCCGCTCGCCCTTCGCCAGGTGGTGGTGGGCGACCGGCAACGGCGCGGGCCGCGGTGGGGACGGCGGAGCGACGACCACCGGCGGGACTGTGAGCGGTGGGAGCGGCTCAGGGGGCGCAGGCCGAGGCGGGGGCGGGGGCGGCACATCGACGGGCGGGTCGAACACCGACGGCAACACCCGTCCCGCTTCCGCAGTGTCTTCTACCGTCTGCGGAATGACGATCGCCGGGAACGGGTCGGGCATCGGTGCTTGCGGGCGGACGACCGGGACAGGTGTCGATTTCTGGGCCGTCTGACAGCCGACCGCAACGAGCGCCACCAGCACCACCCATCGGGCAGCTCGGCGGGGCGTTCGGCGTTCGGTGTCGTGTGGCATTCGGATCAGTGCGTGTAGCCGGACCACCGCAGGTATCGGCGGTGAAACGGGGTGGACTTTGCCGAATGTGCCGATTCGGTGGAGCGGCAGCGGCGGTACGGTCGAAAACGGTGAAGTGGGTTTGGAGGTTCGTGCCGATGCGTCCCCTTGTCGCCGTCGCCCTGCTGCTGGTGCTGTTTGCCAGCGGGTGCGCGGTCGCACCGCCCGCGGCACCGGCCGACCCGACGACTGCCGCCGTCGCCGCCCAGGCGCCCGCCGCCGCACCCGGCCCTCGTGTCGGGTTGTTCGGCCGCATCCGCAAGACGCCCGAGCAGCGCGCACAGTGCTGGGCCGACTTCGCCAAATCGCCCCTCGGCCAGATGGTGAACAACCTGCTGAAGCCGCTCGCCGGCCTCACCGGCGGCATCCTCAAGCCGCTCGGGGCGAACGACCCGGCCAAGAAGAAACTGCCGGCCGACTCCGCCGGCGGCGCCGCGGCCAAGATCGCAGCCGACGCCGAGGCCGCCAAGGCGAAGATCGCCGACCTGGAATTCCTGGCGAAGCAGGACTGCCGGCGTTACCCCGAAGCGGAGGCCGCCATCCTGAACGCACTGCGGGCCGAGAAGATCGAGTGCGTGCGGTGGGCCGCGGCGAAGGCGCTGTTGAGCGGGTGCTGTTGCACGCCGAAGGTGATGAAGGCGCTGACGGTGGTGGTGAACATGTCGGACAAGGACGGCAACCTGGCCGAGGACTCCGAGCGGGTGCGGCTGACATCGCTGCTGGCGCTGGAGAAGTGCCTGCAAACGTGCCAGCCGAAGGCGGAGGAACCGCCGGAGAAGCCGGCCCAGAAGGAGAAGGGCGATGTGGCGGCGGTGAAGTACGAGGAGATGACGGAGGCGGACATCTTCGCCTCGGCACGGGCGGCGGTGGCGAAAGGAGTGGTCGCTTCGCCGCGATCAACCCAGCCGGCGAACCTGCGAGACAAGCTCTTCGGCCCGCCTGTTGAGATCCCGACCACCCCGCCGCCTTCGGACACGCCGGCCACCCCGCCGAAGGACCGCAGCCTGACCGGCCTCTTCCGCGAAGCAATGGGGAAGTAGGGGCCGCGCGCCGAGCGGTCCGCCGAACGGCCTGAAGGGCCGGGTTCTGTCAGCCCAGGGCGAAGCCCTGGGTACGAGTGCGAAATGGGAACCGCCCTGAAGGGGCGGATTCACACGTGTGAATCCGCCCCTTCAGGGCGGTTCCC
>JANNDF010000689.1:0-5711 GCA_031387445.1 Planctomycetia bacterium | reverse complement strand
CCGGGTCGCACACCCGGCCGGCTGACGCCGGCGGTTCCAGGGGCGTGGCGGCTCACAGCCTCCCGATCAACTCGTTCAGCTTCTCCGCCACTCCGCGGAACTCCGCACGGAGTGACGCCTTGTCGTCAGGCGGCGGGGGCGGGGCGGGCTGGGCGTCCGGGTCGTGCGGCTTGCCGCCGTTCTCCGCCAGCCAGCGGACGAGCCGGGTCACCGCGTCGCCGAAATACGGGGAGAACATCCGCGGTGGGAGTTCCCGCCCGCCGCCCGGCCGCAACAGCACATGGCTGTTCAGCCCGACCACCCGCCCGCCGTCGCCGACAATCGGCCCGCCGCTGCACCCGCCGGTGAGGTCGCAGTAGTGGGCGTACACCCGCGGGGCGGTGGTGCCGAACCCGGCGTCATCCTCGTGGTGGTAGTCGCCGTCGGATGCCCACAACCGCTCGCCGTCGAACGGGAAGCCGCGATCCGGTTCGGCCGGGTAGCCGAGGCTGCGGAGCGGGCCAGCGGGCAGGAGGGCGTTCACCGAGTATGCCGCGGGTCGCAACTCGTCGGGGAAGTCCTTGTCCACCACGCAGGCGGCGATGTCGTACACGAACCGCGGGCCGGCGGGCAGTTGCGTGAACTCGCGGAGGGTAGTCGTCTTCACCGCGTTGAACGTGCCGTGCGGCTTCACCCCGTTGGTGTACCGCGGGATGAATTGCACGTTCCGCGCCCAGGTGCCGTCGGCATAGACGCAGTGCCCGGCCGTCAGCACCGCCCGCTTGCCGACCACGAACGCGCTGCCCACCGACATGCCGCCGCCGAACGTCATGAACATCTTGAGCACGGCGGCGAAGGGGTCGGCGGCGGTGTCTTCGACCACTGCCGTCCGCCGCACGGTCGAACTGGGAGGGGCAGTGGACGGGGCGAACGTCGGCCGGCGGGCGAGTTGTGCCCGCAACTCGCCTCGCATGGCGGCGAGTTGGTCGAGGGTCACGGCGGGGAGCGGCAGCGGCGTCGCCTTCACCTGTCGAGTGTGCGTCCAGTAGCGGGCGGAAGTGCGGGGCGATTCGGGGGCCGAAACGAGGCCCAGATCGTCTTCCAACATGGTCCGTCTCCGGTGGGATCACCCGCGAGAGTGCGACCGCGGGTCGGCCGGGACGAAGTGCGATGCAGTGGGGGAAGTGAAGGGTAGACAACGGGTGGGGGACGGGGCAAGGACGGTAGCGAAGTTGCCGAACGAGCCGCGACCGCGAGGGGGTCGGCCCTGGAACCGCCGGCGTCAGCCGGCCGGGTGAGCACCCAGCCCGCTCACGCGGGCGGTTCCAAAAACACGCGATCGCCGCGAAGAGGGGTTGTTCACCCCACCCGCCACGAGGTGCCGGTGGGGCGGTCTTCGAGCGTCACACGCAACTCGGCCAACCGCGTGCGGATGAGGTCCGTCTGGTCGAACAGCGGCTTCTTCAGCGGGTTGTCCTTCGCCGCCTCTTTCGCCGCGGTGCGGAGGTTCGCCCGCAGGTCGAGCAGCAGTTGCATCAGCCCGGCCACCAACTTGTCGTCCCCACCGAGGGCGCTCCCACTCGGGGCGAAGTTCAGCCCGAGGATGTCGGCGAACTCCTTCAGCATGAGCACGCCGGCGCGGAACTCGGCGACCGCCGAGACGGGGGCGGTCGCCCGCTCCTCCAACTTCTTCTCGTCGGCCAGTCGGTTCAGTTGGCTGACCAACTCGAACATCACCCCGACCGCCCCGCCGGTGTTGAAGTCGTCGGTCATGAAGTCGTGGAAGCGGCGGAGCATCTTGGTGTTCACGTTCACCCGCGTGGAGTTCGGGTCGTACGCGTGTGTCAAATCGGCGAACCGCTCGCCCAGCACCCGCTCAACCCGCTCGGCGAACCGCACGAACGTGTCGAACGACCGCTTCGACGCGGCCATGCCTTCGGGGAGTGGCGTCGCCGGGTTCTTCCAGTCCCAGATGCCCAGGTCGATCGGGCTGCGGTAGTGGGTGCTGAGGAAGAAGAACCGCAGGGCCGGGCCGCCCGTGTGCACGAGCGCGTCGGTCACGTTCAGCACGTTGCCGATGGAGCCGGCCATCTTGGTCAGCTTGCCGTCCTTGTCCCGCAGGCTGAGCAGCCCGTTATGCATCCACACCTTGGCGAACACGTGGCCCGTGTCGCTCTCGCTCTGGGCCAGTTCGTTCTCGTGGTGAGGGAACTGCAAATCCAGCCCGCCGCCGTGGATGTCGAGCGTCTCGCCGAGCAGCGCCTGGCTCATCACACTGCACTCGATGTGCCACCCCGGCCTCCCCTTGCCCCACGGCGAGTCGTACTGCACCTCCGGCGGTTCGTCCGGCTTGGCCCCCTTCCACAGGGCGAAGTCGCCGGGGTTCCGCTTCTTCCCGCCCGGTTCGGTGCCGGCTTCGAGCAGCGCCGCGTCGCGGTTGCACAGCTTGCCGTAGTCGGCGTCCTTGCTCACGTCGAAGTACACGTCCCCGCCGGACGGGTACGCGACCCCCTTGGCGATCAGCCGCTCCATCATGGCGACCATGCCGGGGATGTGTTCGGTCGCCTTCGGGAACTGGTCGATGCCGGTCACGTTCAGCGTCTTCAGGCACTCGACGTAATCGGCGGTCATCTTCGCCGCGAGAGCCGGCACGGTGGTGCCCAGTTCCTTCGCCCGCGCGATCAGCTTGTCGTCCACGTCGGTGATGTTCACCACCCACTGCACCTGAAATCCGATGTGTGTGAGGTACCGCTTGACCACGTCGAAAATGACCGGCCCGACCATGTGCCCGATGTGGGACGGCTTGTACACGGTCGGCCCGCACACGTACATGGTCACCCGCTCGCCGGGCTGCTTGTGGAACGGCTCCTTCTTACGGGAGAGGGTGCTGTACACTTGGAGCGACATGGGCGGGAGTCCTGATTGAGCCACGGATGAACACAGAAAACACGGATCAGGGCACTACGAGGATTGGTTCGGATCGTGGCTTCATCCGTGTTCATCCGTGGCGAATTCTGCTTCTGAATCACCACCCCCGCGGTAGGATGCCCCAACTATCAACTCTCGCCGGCCGTACCTCGGTCACCGCCCGCGTGTGCGCCCAGTCGATCATGGCGAAGTCGCGGCCGGCGTCGGTACACAGGTACTTCGGGTTCGGCGTGATGCCCACGCGGCCCAAATCCAGGCGGTCGGCGTCCCAGCAGGTGAGTACCGTGACGCTGTCGTCGGTTCGCCCGCCGGTGTGCAACTGGCACGCCCGGTCGAGCCACTCGAACTGAGGGTCCGGTAGGTCGAACACCACGCCCCGCAGTTCGGTCGCCAACTCCGCCCCACGCCCGCCGTGCCCATAGTCGTCGCCGTCGTCGATCCGCCGCGAGTCGTGGAACAGGGCGAACAGCGTCACCACGTCCCGATCCGCCCCGGTTCGCTCGGCCAGCTTCTGCCCGTTCTCCAGCACCCGCGCCCAGTGCGTCACCCCGTGGAACCCCCACGGCGACATCGTGTAGCTCTTCAGGATTTCGGCGACAATACGGGCGGTGTCCACGGCTATTTCCCCAACAACACGACCGCGTGGCAGCCGATCGCCTCGCCGCGGCCGATGTGCCCGACGCTCTCGCCCGTCTTCGCCTTCACGTTCACGCAGTCGGGCGGCACGCCGAGCAGGTCGGCCAGGTTCGCCTTCATCGCCGCCTTCACCGGGCCGAGCTTCGGCCGCTGGGCGAACACCGTCACATCCAGGTTGACAACCTTCCAGCCCAGGCGGTTCACGCGGTCCAGTGCCGCCCGCAGGAAAAGGCGGCTGTCCGCCCCCTTCCATTGCGGGTCGGTGTCGGGGAAGGCGTCGCCGATGTCGCCGAGCGCCACCGCGCCGAGCAGCGCATCAGTAACGGCGTGCAGCACGGCGTCGGCGTCGGAGTGGCCGACCAGCCCTTGCGGGTGGTCGATCCGCACCCCGCCCAAGATGAGCGGGTAGCCGTCGGCGAGGCGGTGGGTGTCGTGCCCGGACCCGACGCGGAACACAGCGATTCCCCTGTGGTGGACCGGGGCGAATTGTAGCGGCGGGCTGGCGGGTGTGGTAGGCGAATGGAAATGCGAAGAGTCGGTGGCCGAATACACTCCTCATACCCTTGTCGGAGTCTCGCATGGCTCGCTCCCGTCGTCGCTTCCTGGCCGAGTCCGTTGCCGCTGCCGCCGTTCTGCACCCCGGCCTGCGCTCGTTCGCCGCCGACACGCCCAAGAAGAAGCCGGTGAACCCGTTCCTCGAAGGCAACTTCGCCCCGGTGCGGGAGGAGTTCACCGAAGAGAACCTGAAGGTGACGGGCACGCTGCCGAAAGCCCTCGAAGGCATGTTCGTGCGGAACGGCCCGAACCCGCAGTTCGACCCCGTCGGCAACTACCACTGGTTCGACGGCGACGGCATGATCCACGGCGTGCGGCTGGCCGGCGGCAAGGCGAGCTACCGCAACCGCTTCATCCAGACGAAGAAGTACAAGGACGAGAAGAAGGCGGGCAAAGCGCTGTACACCGGCATCCTGGAACCGCCGGACATGAAGAAGGCGATGGCCGGCGAGAACCCGTTTCAGATCCCGGCGAACACCGCCCTGGTGCATCACAACGCCAAGCTGCTCGCCCTGTACGAGGCCGGCGAACCCTACGAGCTGACCCTGCCCGACCTGGGCACCGTCGGGCCGTACACGTTCGACAAGAAGCTGAAGCACCCGTTCACCGCCCATCCGAAGGTGGACCCCGCCACCGGCGAGATGTTGGCGTTCGGGTACGCCAACGGGCCGTTCGTGTTGTTCAGCACCATCAACCCGAAGGGCGAGCTGGTCCGCACGCTGAAGGTGCCGCTCGAAAAATCGGCGATGATCCACGACTTCGTCGTCACGAAGAAGTACGCCCTGTTCCCGGCCTGGCCCGAGACGTTCGACATGAAGCGGGCACTCAAGGGCGAGTCGCCGTGGTTCTTTGACAAGGAACAGCCCACCCGCTGGGTGGTGGTGCCCCGCAACGGCGACGCCAAGCCGAAGACGTTCGAGGCGAAGACGGCGTTCGCCTTCCACCTGCTGAACGCCTGGGAGAGCGGCGACGAGATCACCGTGGTCGGCTGCCGCTACCCGCGGTTCCCCGGCGCGCTCACGTTTGGCGAGAAGGACGACGACAAGACGCCGAACACCGCCGTGCCGTACCAGTGGACGCTCAACCTGAAGACGGACAAGCTGACAGAAACCCCGCTGCACGACTTCGCCGCCGAGTTCCCCCGGCACAACGACACGCTCGTCGGCCACCCGGTGCGGTACGGGTACGTCGGGTACGGCGACGGCGACTTCTTCGACGGCCTGCGGAAGCTCGACCTGAAGACGGGCAAGTTCAGCGACCACACCTACGGGAAGGGGCGGTTCGGCGGGGAAGGGGTGTTCGTGGCGAACCCCGACGGCAAGGGCGAGGACGCCGGCTGGCTGCTCACGTTCGTGTACGACAAGGCCGCCGACAAGAGCGAGTTGCTGGTGATGGACGCCGCCGACCTGACCGCCAAGCCGGTGGCACGGGTCCACCTGCCGACGCGGGTGCCGTACGGCTTCCACGGCGCGTGGGTCGGTGGGGCATGATTTCACCGCCGAGGGGACAAAAAATAAAAAAAAAGAAAAAAACGAGAGAAAATATTTTAATGTAAAAAAAAAAAAAAATTAAAAAAAAAAGAAAAATAAAAAAAAGAAGTGAAAAAAAAGATA
>JANNDF010000702.1:0-3150 GCA_031387445.1 Planctomycetia bacterium | reverse complement strand
CGCACACGCTGGTCGGGGCGTCGGCCGTGGGCGACCCGACGACGTTGGAAAAGGTGGTACGGAAGATGGCGAACGACGCCCCGAAGGAGGTGCAAGACCTCATCAAACTGGACGCCGAGAAGGTGGGCGAGATGGCCGTTCACACCCTGACCCTGCCGGAAGGGACGGAGTGGGTGGAGAAGGCGTTCGGCAAGAAGGCGGTGCTCCGGCTGGCGTTCGGCAAGGATGCCCTGTATGTGAGCTTCGGCCCGGACGGGCTGGCCCAACTGAAACGGGCGACGGAACTGAAGGCGACCGACGCCAAGCGGTTCGACATCCTGATGAACCCGGCGAAGGTGGACAAGCTGATGACCGAGTTCGGCGGCGGGGGCGGCGGGCCGGGCAACTGGATGGGCATGTTGATCGGCAAGGAAGACGGGCTGCGGTCGGTCACCGGCATCGACGTGAAAGGCGGCAAGCAACTGACGGTGACGATGACCCAGCACCGTTCGGGGTTGCTGTTCGGCATCTTCGGGTTCATGGCCTTCCGCGTGGGCGGGTAGGCACTGGAGTTCGCCGCGAGCGGCTCACGCCCTCCGCTCGCACGCTCGCGGCGAACAGTCGGCCGTCAACACGTCGTTTCACTTCCGCCACCACTCGACTGAACCACATTCGCTTTCGCCGTGTCGCTACCGACATCGGCGCTCCGCCCATTTCCGCCTACATTCCCACCCAAATTCACCGCCCCTCCGGGCGAACACCTTTTGCCCCCCCCAGCGACAGGAGTCGCCGTGACCGCCCCGCCCACCGTCGATGAACTGATCGCCGGCACCGCCGTCGAACCGCGGCCGTACCAGGCCCGCATTGTCGGTAAGGCACTCGACCTGTTCTTGACCAAGGAATTGCGGTCGGTGCTGGTCGAAAGCCCGACCGGGAGCGGCAAGACGGTCATGGGCCTGCTCATCGCCGCCGGGCTGCAAAAAGCTCTCGGCTTGAAGGTCGGGTGGGTGGCGATGCGGCGATACCTGCTCGCTCAGGCGAAAGCCGAAGCGGCTGAGCGCGGCATCCCAATTCAGGCCGAGTTCATCAGCATGTTCGACAAGAACCCGCCGACGGGGTTGGACTTGCTAGTGGTGGACGAGGCCCAACACGATGCCGCCGGCAGCATGGCCCACCTGCACAACGTCATCCGCCCGCGGTTCATCTTGGGGCTGAGCGCCACCCCGTTTCGCGCCGACAAGGTGAAGCTCTGCTTCGACAGCGCCATCCGCGACGCCGGCATCCGCACGCTCATCGAAGACGGCTACCTGTCGCGGTTCCGGCACTACACGATTCCCGCCTACACCCCCGACGCGGTGGCGGAACTCTACCTGAGCGACCGCGCTCGCTGGGGCAAGTCAGTCTTCTACTTCCACACCATCCCGCAGTGCGAGCGGGCCGCCGAGGTGCTACGGGCGGGCGGGGCGAGGGTGGAAGTGGTGACGGCGAGCGGCGACCGCGACGCCCAACTGGAAGCGTTCGAGCACGGCCAACTCGACTGCCTGGTGAACTGCATCGTGCTGGCCGAAGGGTTCGACTGCCCGAGCCTGCAAACGGTGTTCGTCCGGCCGAGTGAGAAGGGCATCACGGTGCAGATGTGCGGGCGGGTGCTGCGAAAGCACCCGAGCGTTCCGGCGAAGAACATCGTGCAGTGCCAGAAGACCCGGTGGCCGTTCGTCCGCACCGCCGGGGCCGAGTTCCAGTATGTGCTGATCGACGGCCAGTGGCGGAGCCTGACCGTGAACCCGAAGTTGCAACAGGTGGCGCTGTCCACAATGCGGGCTCTGGCCATGACGCCGGTGGATCTGCCGGAGTTCCTGAAGAAGAACCAACCCCGCCGGCCGCTGAACCGAGATCGAGGCGAGCGGGGGGCGTAGCCCCCTGGTTCTCCCCAAACCAACCCCAACACACCACCAGGGGGCTTACGCCCCCCCGCTCGCCAAGAATCAACCCCCCAGGAGTGTCCCCGATGTCCGCCAGCTTCGAGTACGGCGTGTGCCGCCTGCGCGACCTGCAAGTGCCCGAGTCGGTCGAGCCGGCCGACGCCGACAAGCCGCAGGTGAACAAGAACTGCACCACCCTGCTGCTGAACGGCCGCCCGGTGAAGACCAGCAAGCGGTTTTGGAACAGCCTCCAAATGCGGTTCGGGTTCACCACCAACATCTTCCGCTACTTCACGCACGCCGAAGTGTTTCGCCGCATTAGCAGCCGCAGCCCGGACGACAACATCCGGTACTGCCTGGAGGGCACCGACGCCGAGAGCCGGCCGCGACTGCTGGCGGTGAGCAACCCGACCGGCGGGCTGGTGGACCACGACGAACTGACCAACCTGCTCACCCGCTACCGGGCGAAGGAGAGCAAGTACCACGACGGCATCGTGCGGAGCTTCCACGCCCCGCGGCACGGCGGGCCGTTCACCATCGCCGGCGACGGGTTCGAGGCACAGTACGTCATCGAGACGCCCATCGACGGGTTCGGCCGGCCGATGGTGTATCTGGCCATGCTGCGGCAGATCTGCACCAACGGCGCCATCGCCATGACCCCGGCGTTCCGCAGCGAGATCAACCTGGGCAAGGGCACCGGCAAGGGCGGGGCGAAGGCGACGTTCGGCCTGGAGCGGGCGCTGGAAGGGTTCAACAACGAGGAGGGGTTCGCGGCCCTGCGTCAGCGGTTCGAGGGTTCGACGCGGTCGTGGGCGAGCATCCACGAGGTGAACCGCCTCGGCCGCACGCTGAGCGGGCTGATGACGACGAACGACCTGCCCCTGCGGTTCGCCAGCAAGGGCGGCGACGGGGCGAACCACCTGGACGGGTCCAGCGTGACGGGGGCGTACCGCAAGGTCACCGGCGACCTGATGAGCATGTACGGGCTGGCGAACATGGACGCCATTTCGGCCAAGCGGCAGCGGACGCTGCCCACCGCCTGCCGGGTGTACGACCTGATCAACTTCGCCAGCGAAGTGGCCACCCACCACGCCAAGCCGGCCGGCGCGCGGAAGCTGCAAGCGTACATCGGCGACATGGTGAGCGGCGAGTTCGACCTGGAGAACACGGCCGACCAGTTCGCCGACTGGCGAGACTTCTTCCTGGACGAAAGCGTGCCGTCGGCGGCCAAACGGCGGTAGCCGTGGAA
>JANNDF010000695.1:0-2752 GCA_031387445.1 Planctomycetia bacterium | reverse complement strand
GGGGGCTGACGCCCCCCGCTCGCCCGGAACGTGAGGTCTTCCATGTTGCTGTGGGTCGTTCGCGGGGCGTTCGTCGTGCTCGCCGCGCTGGTCGCCGTGTTCGCGTTCGCCGTCGCCACCCGCGACTTCGGCTCGCCCGTACTCGGGGTGGTGGCCGGAGTGCTGGTCGCCGCCGCCGCCGGCGGGGTGCTCTACGCCGACGTGCGTCAACCGGAGAAGCGGGTGGCCACCATCTCGGCCGTCGTGTTCGGGCTGGTGTTCGGGCTGGTCGTCGGATGGCTGGTGAGTTTGGCGCTCGACCAACTGGTCGGGCTGGTCGCCAACCTGTGCGACCCGCCGCCGGCCGACGGCGGGTGGAAGGTGGCGGCGGTGCTGCGGGCGCTGGTCATGCTGATCGCCGCGTATGTGGGGGTTTCGCTGCTGGTGCAGGTTCGTGACGATTTTCGCGTCATCGTGCCCTTTGTCGAATTTACCAAACAGGTGAAGGGCGGCCGGCCGCTCGTGCTGGATACGAGCGTAATCATTGACGGCCGCATTGCGGACCTGTGCGACACGCGAATAATTGACACGCGGCTCATCGTCCCCCGCTTCGTGCTGCAAGAGTTGCAGGGCATCGCCGACAGCTCCGACAAGCTGAAGCGGAACCGCGGCCGGCGCGGGCTGGACATCCTGAAGAAGATGCAGGGCAACCCGAAGATCGACCTGCACATCCACGAGGGGAACGCCGGCGAGCTGAAGCCGGGCGAGAAGATGCGGGTGGACGAGCGGCTGGTGGCGTTCGCCCTGGTGGTCGGCGGGCGGGTGGTGACGAACGACTTCAACCTGAACAAGATCGCCCAACTTCAGGGGGTGGACGTCATCAACCTGAACGAGGTGGCCAACTCACTCAAGACGGTGGCGCTGCCCGGCGAGTACCTAAACATGAAGGTGGTGCGGGCCGGCGACCAGGTGGGGCAAGGGGTGGGCTACCTGGAAGACGGCACGATGGTGGTGATCGAGCAGGGGCGGAACTTGATCGGCCAGGAGGTGTCGATCGTCGTCACCAGCGTGCTGCAAAACCCGGCCGGGCGGATGATCTTCGGCCGCCCGGAGCAGCGGCAGAGCGGGGCGTATGTGCCGCTCGGCATGAGCGGCACCCACACACCGGTCAAGCCGCCGGACCAGAACCCGCCACCGGCATCGCCGGGGTGAGTCGGCGAGCGGCCCGCGTGAGCGGGCTGATTCGGCCGGCACGCCCCGACCCGAATCAGCCCGCTCACCTACTCCCGAGGCCACACCATGCACCTCCGACACCTCCTCGTCATCCCCTTCGCCACCACACTCCTATTCGCCGCCGACGTGCCCAAGCCGACCAACGTCCCGCCCGCCCCCGCCGCCCCGAACGACGGCCCGCTGGTCGAGCGGGTGATCGCCTCCCGTAAGGAGTACCAGGCTTCGCTCGTCGCCCTGTACCAGCAGTACGAAAAGAGCGGCGACAAGGAGAAGGCGCGGTGGGTGGAGGACGAGTTGAAACAGTTCCACCTGATGAACAAGCCGTCGTACCGGCTGGACATCGGCGACGTGCCCCCGCCGACGCTGGAGGCGAAGGCGAACGTGAAGGAGGCGAACGACTTGTTCGTCGAGGCGATGAAGTACTTCGAAAAGGGCACCGGCAGCGACTACACGCTCAACCAGCGGCGGTGCGAGGTGCTGCTGCGGGAGATCCTGGAGAAGCACCCGAGTTCGGACAAGATCGCCGACGTGGCGTACAAGCTGGGCGACCTGTACGAGGGGCGGGCGTTCAAGCAGTACGCCCGCGCGTCCACCTACTTCGAGCGGTCCTACCAGTGGCAGAAGGGCACCCGCACGGACGCGCGGATGCGGGCCGCCTACATTTACGACAAGCTGCTGAACGAGCGGACGAAGGCCATCGACCTGTACCGCGAGCAGATCGCCAACGACACCGACGAGCAGCGGATCAAACTGGCCGAGAAGCGGCTGGCCGAGCTGACCGCCAAGGGCGGCCGGTAGCGGTTACTCGTGGGAGACTCTCCGTGCCGATCCCGCTGATGTGTCCCGCGTGCGGGACGAAGACGCCGGCCCCGGATAACGCCTGGGGCCGGCGGACCAAGTGCCCCAAGTGCAACGTGTCGTTGCGGATCCCCGAGATCCTCATCGCCATCATCGAAACGCCGTCGTCGTTCCAGCAGATCCCCACGCCCGAATACCCGCCGCTGGCACCGCCACCCCCGATTCAGCCGCCGGCGCTGCCGCCCCCGCCGCCGCCCGTGGCGGTCGTCCCACCGCCTGCCTGGCCACCTCTCCCGCCGGTCGTGGTCGTTCCGCCACCACCCCCACCGCCTGTGGTGGTCGTTCCACCCCCGCCCCCGCCCGTGCCGTACACCCCGGCGCCGCTACCGCCCCCGCCGCCGGCGGTGTCACCGCCACCCCCTGCGGCACCACTCCTCGCCCGCCCGGTGGCACGGCCGGCCGTTCCGCCGCCCCCACCGCCGGCGGTCGCCCCGCCGCCCGCACCCGCCCCCCTGCCCGACCCAGAACCGGACCCAGAACCGGCGGCGGGAGAGTTCAACCCGTTCGCCGGGTTCGTGATCCCCGGTTCGGCAGCCGACGGTGGCGTCAAGAAAGACGACGGGCGGAAGAAGAGGCGGGACGACGAGGATGACGAGGACGACGACCGCCCGCGAAAGAAGCGGCGGTGAAGTGGGGCCGTTGGAGTTCACGCTTCAGCGTGATGCGGGGTGCCGGTCACGCT
>JANNDF010000688.1:0-1647 GCA_031387445.1 Planctomycetia bacterium | reverse complement strand
CGAACGGAGCCGGAGGGGGGGGGGCTGCGGGAGATGGGACCGTGTCGCTCGTGGGCGAAGCCGGCCACCCGGTGGCGGCCGGCGGGGTGAATGGCGCGGGCATCTTCCCGGACGGCGGGGCCGCCACCGGCAGGCCGTTCGGTGCGACCGCCGGCACCAGGCCTGTCGCCCGCACCACCGACCCGCACTTCTTGCACTTCACCGCCTTGTCGGCCCATTGCGCGGGGATGCGGAGTTGCTCCAGGCACCCGGGGCACGTCGCCACGACCGACCGCTCCATTGCACATCTCCGCTGGCGTGAAACCGAAGCACACGAATTCCGAAACTGTAGCCGGCCTCTGTGAGGCCGGTCGAAACCGGGGTCACAGACCCCGGCTACAGCATGAAATCCCCGTGGGCGTGAAGACTGGACCTGACTGTTAGAACCCAGTCTAGTGCAGAAAGTTCCCATCGAGGGGTAACGAAGGCGCCACCCGCCCCGCCGCTCACACCGCTCACACCGCCTGTTTCAGCACCCGCTCGATGTACTGGCGGATTTCGCCGATGGCCGCCTCCACCCCGATCTGCACGTTCGGCAACCCGACCGGCTGCTTGCGGGCGTCCACCACCAGCATGCCACGGGTCAATTCGCCCTTCGTCTCCACGTCGGCCACCCGGTTCTCGGCCGTCACGCACCCCGGCAGGGCCACCGCCGCCACCCCCAGCACGTCCTTCAGGTGGAACCCCTCGATGCCGTACAGGTTCGAGCTGGTGCGGATGGCGAACGGCACGATCTTGCTCAGGAACTGGCTGGTCTTCGACTCCGGGTTCGGCAGGTCGAGCAGTTCGGACGGTGAGAAGATGAGCCGGCGGGTGATGTCGAGCGGGACGATGAGCGGGTGCAGGCCGGCGTGCAGGCACCGCTTGGCGGCGTCGGGGTCGAGGTAGAAGTGGAACTCGGCGGCCGGGCCGGCGTTGCCCGGCTCCTTCCAGCACCCGCCGACCAGGATCAGCTTTTCGAGCAGGCTGGGTAGTTCGGGGTCGCGGTCGAGGGCGGCGGCGACGGTGGTGGCCGGGCCGAGGCAGACCAGCGTGATCTCCTTCGGGTGCTGGCGGACCAGTTCGACGATCACCTTGTCGGCCGGGTGGAGTTGGTGGCGGGTGCGGGCGGAGAAGTGGTGGTTGCCCAGCCCGTCGGTGCCGTGCATGGCGGTACCGTCGATCTCGTACTCGACCGGCAGGGCGGTGGCGGTGCGGGGCCACCGCGGGGGGTCGAGTTGGTCGATCAGCACGTTCACGTTGAGCGTCGCCTGGTGGGCCGACACGTTTCCCGCGGTGGGGATCAGCCCGACCACTTCCAGGTTCGGGTCGTGCAAGGCCAGGGCGACGGCGAACGCGGTGTCGATGCCGGGGTCGGCGACCAGGATGACCTTCTTCGGCATGGCGAGTACCCGAGCCGGACGTGGGACTTGAATTCTACTCAGATTTCACCGCCGAGGGCACATGAGGGCACGAGAGGAAGGCAGAGAGAATTTCTTTCAATCTCTCCTCTGTCTTCCACTCGTGCCCTCATGTGCCCTCGGCGGTGAAATATGAGTAGAATTCAAGTCCCACGTCCGGCTCGGGTACTCGCCATGCCGAAGAATGTCATCCTGGTCGCCGACCCCG
>JANNDF010000599.1:0-3939 GCA_031387445.1 Planctomycetia bacterium | reverse complement strand
TCTTCTGCTGAGCGGTGGGGCCGACAAGAAGTTCATGATGTGGGACGTCACGAAGGACAAGCCCACGCACACGTCGGACGAGCAAGGCGGCCGCATTGAGGCGGTGGCGTTCAGCGCGGACGAGCGGTTCGTGGGTGTCGGCGAGGTGACCGGCGGGGTGCTGGTGTACGCCACCAACAAGTGGGACAAGCTCATCTACGGGTCGAAGGTGACGGACAAGAGCGGGCTGAAGACGCTCGGCTTCACCCGCGACGCGAGCGGGCTGATCGTCGGCGGGGACGGTGGGCAACTGAAGGTGGTGGGCGGGCCGGGCGGCCCGGAATCCGGCATGGGCAATCCGATCGCCCGGCTGGACGCCCACAGCGGCTCGGTGGGCGGGCAGGGCACCACCCCGGACGGCAAACTGCTGGCGTCGCTCGCCGACGACCGCACGGTGGTCGTGTGGGAACTGCCCGCCGGCCGGCAGATCCGCGCTTACCAGACGGAAACGTCGGCCAAGAAGGGGTGTTGCCTGGCCGTCCGGCCGGACGGCCGGCAGATCGCGGCCGGGTTCGAGTCCGGACAAATCCGCCTGTTCCCGCTGTCCAATGCGGACGACCACCGCACGTTCGCCGAGAGCAAAGAGAAGCTGATGACCGCGGCGTACAGCCCGGACGGCAAGCAGTTCGCCACCGCCGGCGGCGACACCGTGGTGCGGGTGTACGACACCGCCACCGGGGCGATGAAGAAGGAACTGAAGGGGCACAAGATCGCCGTCACCGCTTTGTCGTGGGTGTCGAACACCACGCTGGCGTCCGGCGGGGCGGACAAGGTCGTGAAACTGTGGGACGTGGCCGCTGGCACCGCCAAGGATGCCGCCGGGCACACGGTGGCAGTCTTGGCAGTGGCAGCCGACCCGGCCGGCAAGCTGCTCCTCTCCGGCGGGGCGGACAAGTCCGTTCGCGGGTGGAACCCGAGTACCGGCGAGCCGACCAAACTGAAGCTGGACGGCACGTCGGCGGTGTGTGCCATCGCCATCAGTGCCGACGCCAAGCGGGTGGCGGTCGGGCTGGCGAACGGCAAACTGCAACTGTTCACCGTGGCCGGTGACGTACTCACCCTCACCGGCGAGGTGGCGGCCGCACACAACGCGGGCGTCGCAGCAGTGGTGTTCAACCCGACTGGTGACAAACTCGCCACCTGCGGCGGCGACGGGGCCGTTCGCCTGTGGACCGCACCCGAAACGGGTACGCCGAACAAAGACCCGAAAGATTTCTCCCCACCGTTCAAGCCGACCCCCGGCGCCCCGCCCATGCCGGTCACGTCGGTGGCCTTCTCGCCGGACGGCAAGCTGATCGCCGGCGGCGGGTCCGAAGGAGTGGTGCGGCTGTGGGACACTGTCGGCGGCGGCGAGGTCCGCGGGCTGCGTGGGCACACGGCGTGGGTGACGAGCGTGCAGTTCGCCCCGGAAGGGAAGACGGTGCTGTCCTGTTCGGTGGACGCGGCGGCCAAAATCTTCGAGCTGCCGCGGGGCGAGGCCGCCGCCACCGGGCACTCGGCGTCGGTCAACTGTGTGGCCGTCAGTCGGGACGGCAAGTACGCGGCCACCGGCAGCGGCGACCTGACGGTGAAAGTGTGGGACCTGGCCACCGGGCGGGAGGTGTCCACCCTCACCGGCGAGGCGGAGAGCAAGAGCGGCGAGTCGGGCGTGCTGTCGGTGGTGTTCCTGGGGAACGATAAGGTGGCCGCGAGCGGGCACGAGAAGAAGCTGCGGACGTGGTCGTTCGCCCCGAACAAGTTGCTCGCCACCAAAGACCTGCCGCAGTCGTCGTTCGTGTTGGCCGCCGACCCGGACGGCAAGGCGGTGGCCGCCGCCTGGACCGACGGCAACCCGACGGCCAAGAGTAAGTCCGGGTTCGTGCTGTTCCCCACCGGCGGCGAGTCGGTCAGCAGCGAAGTGGAGTCGAAGGGGAAGGACGACGCCACCTCCGCCGCCGCCCTATCGCCCGACGCCAAGTGGGGCGTGCTGGGCAGCAAGGAGGGGGTCATCAGCATCTGGGACCTGGCCAAGAAGGAGCGGATCGGCGGCGAGTGGCCGCTGCTGACGAAGGCGGCGGTGTTCGACATGGGCGTCACCCCCGACCGCAAGACGGTGGTCGTCATCGAGGAGTCGGGCGAGGTGAAGGTGGCCGACACCGCGAAGCGGGAGGTGACGGCGAAGGTGAAGGCGGTGGACGGCGAGGTGCGGGGGGTCATCGTGTCGCCGACGGCCGACAAGTTCGCCACCCTCGCCGGCGACGGCACGGTGAAGGCGTGGGACATGGCGTGTCAGGAAGTCCGCACCTGGAAACTGCCGCACGCCCCAACCTGTGCGGTGTTCACGGCCGACGGCAAGCGGCTGATCACCGGCAACCAGGACGGCACCGCGTTCGTGCTGGAGTTGCCTGCGAAGTGATGTTGATCTGGTGAACCCCGGCAGTCATGCCGGGGGTGGAGATATCAACCACCCCCGGCATGACTGCCGGGGTTCGCCTATAACTTCCGCATGCCCACCGCCTACGAACACCTGACGGCCACCCCCTACGAGTTCGACTTCTTCGCCGCGGTTCGCATCCTGTCCGCCGCCAGCCCCGACCTGCGACTCGTCGGCACCGACGCCCCGCCCGCCGCCGAGGTCGCCCGCTTCCGCCCGCACCTGACGCTCGCCTTTCCGCCCAGCCAGTTGGTCGAACTGCTCCCGCCCGAACCGGACGACGAGCGAACCGTTCCGCTGCTCACCGTCGCGTTCCTCGGGCTGTACGGCCCCAGCCGGGTGCTGCCCACGCACTACACCCAACTGCTGCTCGACACCCAGCGGGACGTTCGCGGCCCGGAACGGCGATCCCTCCGCGACTGGCTCGACCTGTTCAACCACCGCTTCACCTCGCTCTTCTACCGGGCGTGGGAGAAGTACCGCTTCTACCGCTCCTACGAGCGCGGCGACGCCCGCCGGCCGGACGGGGACGCCTTCACCACCGCCGTGCGGAGCATCATGGGGTTGGGGTCGGCGGGGATGGGCGAGCGGCTGACGGTGCGAACGGGAGGAACCGCCGGGCAAGGGGCCTACCGCTGGGCGGAGTCACGCCACACCGACCCGCACGCCGACCGCAACGACCCGGCCGTCCTCGCCCGAATCGACGACCTGGGGATGCTGCAATACGCCGGCTTCTTCGCCCAACGCCCCCGCAACCTGACCAACCTGCGACTGCTGCTCGCCGACTACTTCGGCCTGCCGGTGGAGGTGGAGTCGTTCCACGGCCAGTGGCTGCCGGTGGCCGAGGGCGGGCAGATGTGCTTCGGCATGGTCGGCACGATGGGGGTGGATGCCATCGTCGGGGAGCGAGTGTGGGACTTGCAGGCCAAGTTCCGAGTGCGGCTCGGCCCGCTCACGTACTCGCAGTTTCTCGAACTGCTCCCCGACCCGACGCCGGTGCGGGTGCGGAAGGCGATCTTCCTTATGACGCAACTCACCCGCACCTACGTCGGGGCGGAGTACGATTTCGACGTGCAACTGGTGCTACGAGCCGACGCCGTGCCCGAGGTGAAGTTCTCCGACGAGGGCGTCGGCCCACGGCTCGGGTGGAACATGTGGACCATTTCGGAACCCCCGCCTGCCCCAGTTGACGACGCCGTCTTCGAGGGCGAGTGGGTGACGCGGGTGTGAGGGGCCGAAGACCCCACCCGGCCGGCTTCAACAGGGCGACCGATCAATCCGTAGCTTGGGTGCCTGTTTTCGCCGCGGTGCGGCGGGTGCCGGTAGCCAGGGGTGACGGAGCGCAGCGACGGAACCCCTGGTCTCGGATACCGAGAGATAGAGCCGCGGAGCGGCGGCGGACTCCGTCGTCCCTCCGAGACTCTGGCTTTCTCCCAACGAGTTCCAGGGGTTCGGTCGCTTCGCTCCGTCACCCCTGGCTACCGGCA
>JANNDF010000586.1:0-5322 GCA_031387445.1 Planctomycetia bacterium | reverse complement strand
CGGCACACTGTTCGAGTGCCGCCCGGCAGGCGGCACCTACCCCAGCACCCGCACCATCCGCCCGGCGGCCTCCAGCCGCTTCCACCCGTCGGCCCACCAGTCGGGTTCGCCGAGCGGCCAGAGCAGGCCGAACGCCGGGGCGGTCAGGTTCGACACGTCGGTGTCGAGCAGCGCCCGCGAGACCAGCCCCGTGGCGTCGGCCGCTCGCACGCCCTGCATCGCCACCCCCGCCGCACGTTGGATGTTCGACGTTCGTGCCGCGTCCGCGGCGAACGCCGCCGCGGCGAACGCCAACTCCGCGTCCTCCGCCGCCTTCGACGGCCCCATCAGCCGCACCACGCCGGCCGCACTCGTCGCCGTCGCCCGTGCGATGTCGGCCGCCAGGTCGAGCGTGAACCGCGACACCGCCGCGCCCTCGGTGAACGACTCCACCGTTCGCAGCACCGCGCGAATGGCGTTGAGCCACTCCATCGCTTCCGGCCCGTACACGTCGGCGGCCCGGGCGATCACCGGGGCCACCCGATCGGCCGCCCGCAGTGCCACCGTCGCCACCCGCTTGCGATCCGCCCCCGCGAACAGCCGTTCCATCTCGCCCCATGTCATTCCGCTCATGTGACCGTCCCCGCCGGGTGTGCCGGATACGATACGCTCCGTCGGCCTCCCGCGGAGTTCACTCATGTTCGCTCAGGTGGCGTGTCAGGTGTGCGGCAAGCCGTTCCAGGTGCCGAAGGACCAACTCGGCGAAACGGTAACGTGCTCGTGGTGCGGGAAGCCGACCGCCGCCGTCCCGCTCGCGGTGGAGGCGCAACCGCTGCCGCCTGAACGGCCCGAGCGCCCGAGGCAGAGGGCCGTGGTGGCGCACGCCCGCCCGCGGGCGCGTGTCCGCCCGCTCGTGTGGGTGGGGTACGGCGCGCTGCTGATGGTGGTCGCGGGCGGGGTGTTCGCCGGCGTGCGGCTGTTCACCGGCGGCGGTGGTGACGGGTTGCGGGAGTTCACCGCCCCGGACGGGTCGTGCAAGGCGCAACTGCCCGGCACCCCCCGCGAGCAGGCGGTGGCCGACGACGAGTTCCTGAAGTCGGGCAAGCGGTACGTCTCGGAGCCGGGGTGGGGGAACAAGTGGCGGGGCGAGGTCGGCTGGTTCGACGTGCCGGACGCCCAACTGATGCGGCCCGAAGACCTGTTCGTGTTGCTCCGCGACCGGCGGGCGGGCGAGTTGGGGGCGACGGCGGAGGGCGAGGGGTCGGTGCGGGTCGATTCCCACTTCGGCAAGGAGGTGCGGTTCGTGAGCGGCGAGGTGAAGTACGTCGAGCGGTACCTGTTCGACGCGAAGTCGGCCCGCCCGCGGGTGTACTGGGTGTCGGTCGGCGGGGCCAAGTTCGACCCGGAGTCGGCGACGGCCGCGAAGGTGATGGGGTCGCTGCGGGTGGCGGCCCCGTGAAACGACGAAACCCGCGGGCACCGTGTGGCGCCCGCGGGTCAGCAGGATCGGGGGTCTCACCGGACCGTTAGTACTTCACGATGAACCCGAAGTTCAGCCCGTGGGTGAAGAAGTCGTCGTCCTTGACGGTCACCGGCGGGCGGTTGATCGCCCCGGCGGTGCCGAACAGCCCGCTCGCCGGCACCAGGCTCGGGTTCACCGTGCCGTCAAACTGGTTGCCCGGCCGGGCGGCGCTGCTCATGTGGATGAAGTTGTACCCGACGGTTCCCATCAGCCAGGAGGTGATGTGGAACCCCACGCTGGCGTTCAGGTCGGTGACGATGGCGAACCGGTCCTGCTTGTAGTTGCCGATGTTCGAGGCGTTGGCGTACAGCCCGCCGAGGGTGACGCTGCCGGTGCGGGCGACCGGGTTGGCCAGGGCGGTGCTGCCGTCGATCGACAGCCGCTGGCCCACCCCGCCGAACGCCGCCTTGCCGGTCAGCCCGACGTACCACCGCCCGCTGGTGAACTGGCTCTGCAGCCCCACCTGCGCCCCGTGGAACTTGTTCAGGGTGGTGAACTGGTCCCGCACGTCGAGCGAGGTGGGCGGGCCGACCACCAGGCCGCCGGCCGGGATGACGCCGGACAGCACGGTGGACATGCTGCTCACGCCCAGCCCCTCGTTCAGTTCCAGGTAGCGGTACCCGCCGAGCACGTTCAACTGCCACAGGCGGCACTCGCCCGGCGTGGTGCGGAACAGGTTATACACCGCGTTCGCCTCGATCCCCCAGAACTCGGTCGTCGCCCGCACCAGGGCCGACCCGGACACGCTGTTCGGGGCGGACACGATGAGCGACGACGCGGCGCCGTTGGTCGAGTTGACGAACGGCCGGGCGATGAGCGGGATGCCCTGGGTGCTGGACCGGGCGAACGTGTTGTTCGACACCGGCGTCTGGTACAGCGCGCCCACGTCCAGGCCGAACCGCTGGTCGCCCGCCCGCAGGAAGCCGGCGTTCAGCCGGAACCCGCTGGCCGTCCCCAGGTTGAGCGTCCGGCTGCCGGCCGCCAGGCTGGTGGTGGTGCCCGCCCCGAGTCGCCCGAAGTCGGCCGGCGCGCTGGTGGTGAGCAGCGGCGTGGGCGTCGGGTGCGTCTCCGGGAAGAGCAACAGGTACTGCCCCTCCACGTAGAAGCGGTGCGGGGCGGTGGCGTCGAACACCCCCTCCCCGAGCACCGGCTGCTCGTACGGCGACTGCCCGTACGGGCCGGGTGGCGGGTACATCGGCCCGCCGAGGCCCATCATCGGGTCGGCCCCCATGCCCGGATCGCCCATGCCCGGCATGGGCGGCGGGATCGGCTCGTTGAACCGCTCGGCGTTCGCCGGGCGGACCATCGAGTCTCGCATCCCGCCCTCGAACGCCCCCACCGTCCCGAGCGGGGTCGGGGCGAGCGGGCGGGCGGGCGACTGAGCGAGTGCCCCCCCCGCGACGGCCGACAGAGCGGCCACGGCCCCCAGAATCTTCTTCCGCATGACACGCTCCCCTATTCCTGCACGGCGGCCCGCCACCGGGCGAGTGCCCCGGCGACGGTCCCACACGATGCGAGCGGTGAAGACGGCGGCGCGTTCCCCCAACGCTCCACCTGCCGCCCGGAAGACGGTGCTTCCTGCTGTCCGTTAAAATCGGCACATCCAGACCCGAACATGAGGAGAAATGGCTACAACTCGCCCAGACAGAACAAACGGCCTTGCCCAAATTGCCTGCCCGTGGCGACAGTGGGAAAGCGGATAAGGTGAGGCAAGTCGAATGTGCCAGCCACCCGCCGCGGAGCGGCGGCGGACGGTAGCCAGGGGTAGAGCGAGCGCAGCGAGCGGAACCCCTGGACTCGTACCAACAAACACCAAGCCCCGGAGGGGTGACAGAACCCGGCTCTGTCACCCCTCCGGGGCTTGTCCCATTTTCCCATTCCCCCAGGGGTTTCGTCGCTCGCCTGCGGCTCGCCGACTCCACCCCTGGCAAACGTCTGTCGCCGATCCCTTACCCCACCACCTTGTTGCGGCCGGTTCGCTTGGCCTGGTATAGCTTGGCGTCGGCCGCCTGGAGCAACTCTTCCGGCGTCTCGTGTTCGGAGTCGGCCGCGGCCGCCCCGACGCTCACCGTCACCGGCAAGAACTCGCCCTCGAATTCGAACGGCTGACCTTCCACCGTCCGCCGGACCCGCTCCCCCGCCCCCATCGCTTGCGGGTGGTCCGTTTCCACCAGCACCACGCAGAACTCCTCCCCGCCGTACCGGGTGAGCAGGTCTTCCCGGCGGATGGTCGGCTTCAGCCGGTTGCTCAGCTCCCGCAGCACGGCGTCGCCGCACAGGTGGCCGTAGGTGTCGTTGACCGATTTGAACTTGTCGATGTCGAACAGCAGCACCGACAGCGGGCGGACGTGGCGGCGGGCGCGGGCCAGTTCGCGGTCGAGGAACTCGAGCAGGTAGCGGCGGTTGTGCAGTTGGGTCAGCCCGTCCACGATGGCCAGCCGGTGCAGCTCCTCGTGGTACTCGGCCTCGATGTTCCCGCCTTCCAGGTAGCGGAAGATGGCGTTCCCGATGCGGACGTAGTCGCCGTCAGTCAGTTGGTGGGCGCCGACCACCGGGCGGTCGTTCACGTGCGTGCCGTTCAGGCTCTTCTGGTCGAGGATGTAGCAGCCTTCGGCGTTCGACTCGACCCACGCGTGGGACCGCGACACGGAGTTGTCTTGCACCCGCACGCCGGCCGACTCGCCCCGCCCGATGAGGGTGCGGCCGGGCCGGAGCGGGTACCGCCGGCCCATGTCCGGCCCGCTCGGGTAGATGTGGACGAGGCACGCCTCCAGTTGGCCGCCTGAGACGACCACCGGCAATTGCCCCACCCAGGTGTCGGCGCCACTTTCGGCCATGACGGAATGCCCACGAATCGAACCGTGTGTCGTATCGTAGAGCGGGAATCGGGCGACGGGTGAGGGGATGGGTGAAATTCAGGCGAGAACGGCTACGCCGGGGGCGGAAAACTGCGGGGCGGGCGTGAAACGGGCTAAGGATTCGGTGACCCAGCGAGGGATGCGGGGCAGGGCGGAAAGTGGTTTGACCGCTCCGGGTTGGGTGGGTAGCCTCCACCCCGCGTGGGGTGCGGTCAGAGGCTGCCCGAGTGTGAGTCACGGCCATGACGGTCAAGGAAATTCTCAAGCAACTCAAGTCGCTCGGCAACGAGGCGACGCGGAAGCACAACACCAAGTACGGGGCTGGCGACAACCAGTTCGGCGTCAAGCACGGCGACCTGCGGGTGCTGGCGAAGACGATCAAGGCCGACCAGAAGTTGGTCACGTCGCTCTGGGAGACCGGGAACGCCGACGCCCAACTGCTTGCCGTTCTGCTGATGAAGCCGAAGACCCTGTCCGCCGAAGAGGTGGACCGGCTGGTGCGATCCGTCGCCTTCTCGCACGTCGCGGACTGGCTCGTCTCCTACGTCGTCAAGCCGCACCCCGACAAGGAAACTCTTCGCCACGAGTGGATGGCCGACGCCGATCGCTGGGCCGCCCGTGCCGGTTGGAGCCTTACTGCCGAGCGGGTGGCGAAGAGTCCGGACGGCCTCGACCCCGCGGCGCTGCTCGACCGCATCGAGTCCGAGATGGGAGCCGCCGACCCGGCCGTGCAGTGGACGATGAACGCCGCCCTCGCGGAGATCGGCATCCACTTCCCCAAGCTCCGCAAGCGGGCCGTCGCCATCGGCGAGAAATTGGGAATCTACCGGGACTACCCCTGCTCGAAGGGTTGCATCTCGCCCTTCGCTCCGATCTGGATCGCGGAGATGGTGAAGCGGCAGGGCTGAGCGACTTGAACAAACCGGTCGAAGCAATCGCAACGGCGGGGAATGCGGTGCGGGC
>JANNDF010000562.1:0-1944 GCA_031387445.1 Planctomycetia bacterium | reverse complement strand
TCCTTGCGGTGGCCGAGCGACGTGTAGAACACCTTCCCCTTGCCCTCCTCCTTGCACCAGCTCACCGCGTAGTCCTTGTCGTCCCGCCCGCCGCCGTTCGGGTTCGGTTTGAACGAGTCGGCCTGGATGCTCATGATCACGTGCAGCTTCTCGCGGCTGTACGGGGTGTCGGTGAACACGTAATACTCGTCCGTCCAGTCCATGCCGTCCTCGATGCCGACCGCCGCCGGGTGCTTGGCGTCTTCGACCTTCAGCTTCACCTTCTGGATGGCCGGGTGGGTCTTGAAGTACCCGCCGATCAGGTCACCGTAGGTGGTCTTGTACAGGGTGTCGGTGGCGCAGTGCGTGCCGGTGAACGCCCCGCCGGCCTTCACCCACGCCGTCAGGTCCTTCAACTCGTCCGCGGTGAGCGGGTTGCCGGTGGTGAAGAACAGCACCACGTCGAACTTGTTCAGGCTCTCGGCGTTGATCCGCCCGCAGTTTTCCTTCTCCACCGTTTTGCCGGTGCGGGCGCGGAAGTCGGCCGAGTACTTCTCCATCGCCGTCTTCTCGACTTCCTTCTCCACGTCCTTGCCGTCCACCTTCTCCTTCACCTTCACTTTCACCTTCGCGTCCGGGTCGCCGGTGAACCGCCAGCAGGTCACGTCGTACCCGTGGGCCGGGCCTTCCTTCTTCAGCACGTCTTCGGCCACGCCGACCGAGTCGTGAACGAACCCGCCGCTGTGCGTGACCAGCAGCAGTTTCTTCTTCGGCTTGTCGTCCGCCGTCGCCGCGGTCGCCGCGGCAAACACCGCCACCGCCACCGCCAGCCATCGCATCGTCCGCATGGGGTGAGCCTCCTCCGCCCTGGGGAGTGGGCGGCGGGGCGATTGTATGCCCGGACGGGCGGTTGCGGAACGCGGGGGCGTGTGGTACCGTCGGCGTCGGTTCGCCGTCCTCACTCCCCGGAGGCATCACCATGCCCGTCCGACTCCTCGCACTCGCGTTCGCCCTGTTCGGCGCGTCCGCCGCGTTCGCCCAACAGCCGACGCCACTGCCGAAGCCACCAATCGAGCCGACGGCCGCCGACGTGAGCTACGGCTCGCACGACCGCAACAAGCTCGACTTCTGGCAGGCCAAGTCCGACAAGCCGGCCCCGCTGGTGGTGTGCATCCACGGCGGCGGGTGGAACAACGGCGACAAGAGCGGGTACTACTCGCGGGTGAAGGGCTTCCTGGACAAAGGCATCTCGGTGGCCACCATCAACTACCGGCTGATGAAGCAGGCGAACGAGCAGAAAGTGGACCCGCCGGTGAAGGCCCCGCTGGAAGACGCCGCCCGCGCGGTGCAGTTCCTCCGCTCGAAGGCGAAGGAGTGGAACATCGACAAGACCAAGATCGCCGCGACGGGCGGGTCGGCCGGGGCGTGCTCGTCGCTCTGGCTGGCCCTGCACGACGACATGGCCGACCCGAAGAGCAAGGACGAGGTGCTCCGCGAATCGACGCGGCTGTTCTGCGTCGGCGTGGACGGCGCCCAGGTGTCCCTCGACCCGAAAGAGACCCGCGAGTGGCTACCGAACTACACCTACGGGGCGCACGCCTTCGGCCTGAAGAACCTCGACGAGGTGGAGCAGAACCGCACCAAGTTGGCCGACGTCATCAAGGAGTATTCGCCCATCCGCCACGTGACGAAGGACGACCCACCCATCGGCCTGTTCTACAAGGGCGACAAGGACGCCAAGGCGGGGGCCACGCACACCGACCCGACGCACTCGCCGGTACTGGGCATGATGCTGGCCGAGAAGTTGAAGGAGGCGAAGGTGGAGGTGACGTTCCACTCGACGGGCCAGCCGAACAAAGACTACCCCACCGCCCAGGCGTACCTCATTCACATGCTGACGAAGTGAGCTGAAATGAGGCGAGCCGTGCCCCGTGAGGGGCCGGGTGATTGAACACCCGGCCCCTC
>JANNDF010000553.1:0-7706 GCA_031387445.1 Planctomycetia bacterium | reverse complement strand
TGCCGCCCGGCAGGCGGCACCTACTTTAGCCCCATGCACTCCCCCTCCGCCGCCGACTTCGCCGCCCTCGCCCGCACGCACACCGTCGTGCCGGTGTTCCGCACCCTCGTGGCCGACGCCCTCACCCCGGTGTCCGCCTTCCGCAAGATCCGCACGGCCGACAACTGGGCGTTCCTGTTCGAGAGCGTGGTCGGCGGGGAGCGGGTCGGGCGGTACAGCATCCTCGGCGCGAACCCGTTCCGGCGGTTCCAGGCGTTCGGCACCCGCATCCGCTCGCAGGTCGGCACGCACAAGCCCATTGAATACTCCCACGCCGACCCGCTCAAACTGCTCGAAGAGCGGATCGGCGAGTTCCGCGGGCCACACCTGCCGGGTCTGCCGCCGTTCTGCGGCGGGGCGGTCGGGTTCGTCGGGTACGACGCCGTGCGGTACGTCGAGCGGCTGCCGAACACCCCGCCCGACGACCGCGGCATCCCGGACCTGTGCTTCGGCTTCTACGACGAGATGGTGATCTTCGACCACATCAACAAGACGGTGCTCGTGGTGGCTCACGCGCACACCGCCGGCACCGGCGAGGCGGACTATCGGGCGGCGTGTGCCCGGGTGGACGCGCTCGTGGCGAAGTTGGCCGTACCGCTGTCCGATCTGGCCCTACAAGACATCACCCTCGACACCCGCTACCCCGACCCGCACGCCCGGTATTCGTCCAACTTCACCCGCGAATCGTGGGACGCCATGGTCCGCCGGGGGATCGAGTACATCCACGCCGGCGACGTGTTCCAGTATGTCCCCAGCCAGCGGTTCCGCACCACCACCACCGCCGACCCGTTCGACATCTACCGGGCGCTGCGGGTCATCAACCCCAGCCCGTTCATGTTCTTCGTGGAGGTGGGCGACACGAAATTGGTCGGCGCGTCGCCGGAGATCATGTGCCGCGTGGAGAACGGCGAGATGACCGTCCGCCCGCTGGCCGGCACCCGCCGCCGCGGAGCCACACCGGACGCCGACAAAGCCTTGGCCGAAGAGTTGCTCGCCGACCCGAAGGAGCGGGCCGAGCACATCATGCTGGTAGACCTGGGGCGGAACGACGTGGGCAAGGTGGCCGAACTGGGCAGCGTGAAGTTGGCCGAGTTGATGACCGTGGAGCGGTACAGCCACGTCATGCACATCAGCAGCACCGTGACGGGCAAGCTGAAGGCGGGGCTGACGGCGTTCGACGCCCTGCGGAGCGCGCTGCCGGCCGGGACGCTGAGCGGTGCGCCGAAAGTGCGGGCGATGGAGATCATCGACGAGTTGGAGCCGCACAAGCGCGGCCCCTACGGCGGGGCGGTCGGCTACTTCGACTTCAGCGGGAACATGGACACCTGCATCGCGCTCCGCACGCTGGTGGTGCAGGGTCAGACGGCCGACATCCAGGCCGGGTGCGGGGTGGTGGCCGACAGCGACCCGGCGAGCGAGTACGCCGAGACGGTGAACAAGGCGATGGGCCTGATGCGGGCCATCGAAGTCGCCGAGACGCAGTTGAAGTAGGTGCCGCCGGCCGGGCGGCACCCGCTACAGTCACTTGAGCCGGAAGCTGTCGAAGAACTGCTTCACGTCCGGGCTGTCTTCGGCGATGCCTTTCGTTCCTGTCACCATGAGGTTGTAGAGTTTGCCGTCCCTGTAAACTCCGCGAAAGATGGCGTTCACCGGCTTGATGGTCAGTGTGAAGTGTCGCCCTTCCAGCCCACCCAACTGAACCGACTTCTCGTCCTTCAAGTTCTTGTCGATCTTGCCGTCCTCCCGGAGCATCTCCCAACCGTCCTTGGGGCTTTTCTGAAACGCCTCCACTTCGCTCGGCGTCATCGGACTGACAGTGACGAGGTAGCTCACCGGTGCGGTGTTGGGCCGCCCTGGGCCAGCGTGACCGTTTCTGTACGTTCGCACCCGGACGTTGGTTCCGCCCGATTTATCCTGGCCGAAGCCAGCGGAGTCTGGCACGGCCACGCTGAACCCCTCGCCCTTGAACTCCGACCAGCCGGGCGGGATCACCGGGTCGGGAAGGGATGGGAGGGGGGTCGGCGGTGCGGGCGTGGTCGGCCGGGGGTTGCCGCCATTCGGCGGATTCGGCGGGTTCGGGATGGGGTTCACCACGACCCGCGTACCGGTCCCCTGGTTGGTCGCCGCGCTCGCCTGCCCGTTGCTGCTCAGAATGATGCCGACGACCACACCCGCCAGCCCCAGCAGCACCACCCCGCCGATCACCACTCCCAGAATCAGCGGCAGTTTGCTCTTCGCCTTCGCCGGCTTGCCCTTGCCCTTCTTGGGGGTGTCGTCCTCGTCGTCATCACGGCGGCGCTTCGTCTTCGGGGGCTCTTCATCTTCATCACGGCGGCGTTTCGTCTTCGGCGTGTCGGCGTCGTCGGCTTCCACCCGCGCGGGTTTCGCACGGGCCGCCACCACCGGCGGCTTCTTCGCCGGGCGGGGCGCGTCGTCGTCAGCGTCCACCGGCGTCGGCTTCTTCTTGGCCGGCGACGCCACCGGCGGCGGGGCGTCTTCCACCTCCTCGAAATCGGCGGCCGCGGGCACACTCAGCGGGGTTCCGCATTTCGGGCACTTCACCCGCTTGCCGGCGGCAGCGTCGGGGGCACGCAATTTAGTACCACACGGGCAGGCGACGACGATGGGCATGGCGGCACTCGGGCGGCGGGTGGCCGGGTGAGTCAGTGTAGGAGTGTTGGTCCGACGGCAAGCCGAGTGGCACCACGGCGTTTCAGTCCAGTTTAAACGTGTCGAAGAACGGCTTCACTTCCGGGGCGTCGGCGGCGGGGGCGGCCTGCGACATCACCAACCACGAGTACACCTTCTCCCCCTTCACCACCACCCGCACGATGCCGGCCACGAAACCGGTGCTCGCCGTGTACTGCCGCCCCTCCACGCCCCCCACCTGAATGACTTTTTCGTTCTCCAGTTTCGCTCCGCCTGCGTTCGCCTTCTTGATCGCCTCCCACCCGGCCTCCGGACTCTTGGCGAACTCGGCCGCCGCCCCCGGCGGGAGCTTGCCGACGCTCACCACGTAGATGAAGATCGGAGGGCCGTTCGGTTGTGGTTGCGGCTGGACGCCGTTGGCGTACACCTTCGTGTCCTGCGGCGGTTGTGGGCCACCCGCGTTCGGCCCTTGCTGATCCTGCTTCTTGAATTGGGCCGCGTCCGGCACGGCCACGCTGAACCCTTCGCCCTTGAAGGTGGACCACCCGGCCGGCAGCGGAGGCGGCTGGGGGACGGCGGGCTGCGTCGATAGGCCCGCTTTCGCAGGGTCTTGGGTGTTCAGGGCGATGGCCAAGACGACGCCGGCCGCCCCCAGCACGAACGTCGCCCCGCACAGACCCAGGATCAGCGTCAACAGGCGCTTCTTTTTCAGCGCCTCGCGGGTCATTCCCTTCTTCTTCTTGCCCGGGGTCTTCCTCTGCGGCCGTTCTTCTTCCTCGTCCTCGTCGTCCACTGGTTCGTCGACCTCCACCGGAGCCGGCTTCGACCTCGCGGCCGTCGCCTTCTTCGTCGGGCGAGGCGCGTCCTCGTCGTCCTCGATCAGTTGCGGCTTCCGTTTGGCTGGTGTCGGAGCGGGCGACGGGTCGTCCTCCACCTCCACGTAATCCGCCTCGGGGGCGGGTACGAGCAGCGCGCTGGCACACTTCGGACACTTGACCCGCTTGCCGGCCGCCGCGTCCGGGGCCTTCAGCTTCGCCCCGCAGGGGCAGACGACGACGATGGGCATGGCGAAACCTGAGCGGGCGGGAGGAGTGCAATCAGTCTACCGACCGCCCGTCGGTTCGCCTTGCTGTGTGCCACACCTCCGGGTATCGCCCGCCGTCCGCAGGGTCCGGGGGGATGTCCATTGCGGCGGGGGCTGTGGCTATTTCTTGCGCTGGGTGCGGTCGGGTGCTCGCGGTCGTGGTACCGCCAGCAGGCCGACGCCGAAACGTGCCCGCTCGTTTCCGAACGGGCGTTCGGGGCGTCGTCGGCCGTCGGTAACCCAGAACTCACTCCACTGCCCGGCTCCCGCCTCGCCGACCCGTTCCACCCGGACGCCACGCCGAAGCCGCCCGACGACCCGACGGCCGCGATGTTCATGGCCCAGCCCGGCGGGTTCACGGGATCGAAGCGGTGGGGGCGTTACGGGGAGACCGACCAGATCGAACCGACCGGCTGGCAGGCGGCTCTCGGGCTGAACGAACTGGGCGTGCTGAAGCTCGACCAGCAGCGGGCGGCAGAGGTGGCCCTGCTGGACAGCCGCGAGTACCAGCTCGCCCGTGAACAACTCTACCTCGTCGCCCTCGGCCTGACTCTCAACCGCTTCGAGTTCGCCACCCAATGGTTCGGCGGAATCGGGCCGTCGTACACCCGCGTCGGGTCGGGCGGCATCCCCACCGAAACGAACGCGCTGAACGTGACCGGCGGGCTGGGGTTCCGCCGCTTCCTGCCGGCCGGCGGGCAACTGCTCACCAACTTCGCCAACAGCTTCGTGTGGGAGTTCACCGGCGGCACCAGCGCGGTGAACGGCTCGTTCACCGCCACACTCATTCAGCCCCTCCTCCGGGGGTTCGGCCGCGACGTGCGGCTGGAGTCGCTGACGCAGGCCGAGCGCGACACGCTCTACGCCGTCCGCGACTTCGCCCGCTTCCGCAAGCAGTTCTGGGCAGGCGTGAGCGTGCAACCCGACGGCTATTTGGGGCTGCTGCTCCAAGTGCAAGCCCTGCGGAACGCCCGCGAGAACCTGAAAGCGCAGGAGGAGAACTACGCCCGCACGGAGTTCGCCTTTCAGGGCAACCGCCGCAGCGTGGTGGACGTGGACCAGGCGTTCCAGGGGCTGTTGCAGGCCCGCCAGCAGATTCTGAACGCGGAAGTCGATTTGGAATCGGCGCTCGACCAGTACAAGCGCCGGCTCGGCCTGCCTCCGCGGTTGAAACTCGAACTGGACGACGGGCCGCTGGGTTTGTTCGTCGTGCTCGACCCGCAAGTGGACAAGCTGCGGGCCGACTTGGCCGCGTTCGAGCAGGCCCGCAATGCCGAGGTGACGACGCTGCCCGAAGCCGACACGATCAAGGCGGCGTTCGACGCCCTGGCGAAGCTGGCCGACCGCACCGGCGGGGCTGTGGAGAGCGTGGCGGACGACCTGAAGCGGTGGAAGGAGCAGTCCGAACGACCACTCAAGGCGGGTGAGGACAAGGACACCCGTGACCGCGCCGCCGACCTGTACCGCCGCAACGCTGACGTGCCCGATGACGGACGGAAGGCGGTGAAAGCGCTGACCGGCGACATCGCCACGCACAAGCTGGCCGTGACCGGCGCCACCCGCAAAGAAGGCTGGGAGTTGCTGGTGCGAGACACGAAGAAGCTGGTGGAAGTGCTGGACGACGCCACCAACGCCCAGACGCTCGCCCGCATCTACCGCATCGACCTGCCCGGCGTGACCGCCGACGAGGAGTCGGCCATCGCCGAGGCCAAAGCCGCACGCCTCGATCTGATGAACCAGAAGGCCCGCGTGACGGATGCGTGGCGGAAGGTGATCGTCGCCGCCAACGCCCTGAAATCCGACCTGACGCTCACGTCGTCCGTCGCGTTGAACACCGCCCCGGACGCCACGCAGCCGCTCGCCTTCGACACCCGCTTCACTCGCCTGACGGTCGGGCTACAGTTCGACGGCCCGCTCAACCGGCTGGCCGAGCGGAACCAGTACCGGTTGGCACTGATCGCGTACCAGCAGGCCCGCCGGGCGTACATGAACCAGAGCGACCAGATCGAGCAGGAGGTGCGGCTGACGTTGCGGAGCCTGCGGCAAGCGCGGCTGAGCTTCGAGATCGCCCGCCAACAACTGATCGCCGCTGCCCGACAGGTGGCGAACGAGCGGATTCTGTTGAACGCCCCGCCGAAACTCCAGCAGCAAGGCGGCGGGGGCGACCCCACCCTGAGGACGTTGCAGGCGCTGGCACAACTGAACGCCGCCCGCAACAATTTGGCCGGAACGTTCATCCGGTACGAGCAACTTCGCGTCCAACTTCTGCTAAACTTGGAAGCACTCCAACTGGATGACCGAGGGCTTCCGACCAATGCTGCCCCCCTCCCCGACCCTGGGCCCGAACCCGCCCGTCCCGGCACGCCCGCCCCGCCGAAGTAACCGCTGGCTGGTTCGCAGCGCGATCACCGCCGGCATCGCCCTCCCGCTGACCGGCGGGGTCGTGTTCGGGTGGCCGATGGTCACGTCCGCACTGGCCCCGTTCGACGTGCCGCTGGCCGCCCCCGCCACCCGCGGCGAGCTGGTCGTCACCGTGACGGAGAAGGGCGAACTGGAAGCTATCGACGCGGTCGGGGTGATCAACGAACTGGAAGGTGTGGGCAAGCTGGTGTCCATCGTGCCGGAGGGCACGTTCGTGCAGAAGGGCGACGTGGTGGCCCAACTGGACGCCGACGAGATCACCAAGCTGTTGAACAAGCAGCGGGTGGAATTGCAGAAGGCGGAGAGTTTGGTGAAGGCGAGCGAGAGCGAGCTGACGCAGGCGAAGATCAAGGAGAAGTCGGAGACCGGCAAGGCGATCAAGACGCTGCGGCTGGCGGAGATCGCGCAGAAGAAGTACACCGACTCGGAAGGCGACTACACGAAGGAGTTGAAGAAGCTGCAAGGGGCGTTGGAACTGGCCCGGCGGGAGCTGGTGGAGGCGAAAGACGAGCTGGACTTCACTCGCAAGCAGGTGCGGCGAGGGTTCGGCGACCTGGGGGCGGTGCGGAGCCGCGAACTGGGCGTGCAGGAGAAGGAGTTCAAGGTGCAGAGCGCCGAGAGCGAGCTGAAGGTGCTGGAGAAGTTCACCCGCGACGAGCAGGAGACGAAACTGAGCTTCGAGGCGACCGACGCGCTGGCCGAACTGGACCGCACCAAAGAGACGCAGAAGAGCCTGGTGCAGAAGGCCGAGGACACGCTGGCGAACGCCCGCAGCACCCGCGACATCGAGAAGGAGACGGTCGCCCGCCTCCAGAAGCAGATCGACCAGTGCAGCATCAAGGCGCCGGCCGACGGCATGGTCATCTACAGCAGCCGGCGGTGGTACGGCGAGGCCGGGCAGATCCGCCCCGGCGCCACCCTGCAATACCAGCAGCCCATCTTCAGCCTGCCCGACTTCAGCAAGATGCGGGTGACCACCAAGATCCACGAGAGCCAGGTGAAGAAGCTGGCGGCCGGGCAATCGGCCAACCTGCGGCTGGAGTCGATGCCGAACCGCCCACTCACCGGCACGGTGAACAAGGTGGGCACCGTCGGGCAGAACGACGGGTACTGGGGGAGCAAGATCAAGGCGTACGAGACGTTCATCAACCTGGACCACGTGCCGACCGACGCCGGGCTGAAGCCGGGCATGTCGGCCGAGGTCCGCATCCTGGTGCGGAAGGTGCCGGACGCGTTGCTGGTGCCGGTGAGCGCGGTGGCCGAGGTGGACGGGAAAAAGGTGGTGTACGTCGTCCGCGGGCGGGGCATCGAGCGGCGGGAGGTGGAGACGGGCGACGAGAACGAGCAGTACGTGCAACTGCTCGACGGGTTGGCCGAGGGGGAGGCGGTCGCCCTCGACTCCCGCACCCGCGCGGCGGCGGATTTGAAGGCGAAAGGCAACGCGAAGTGACCCATCAGGCGAGCCGAGCGGCGTGAGCCGCCGGGTTCACCCACCCACCCGGCGGCTCACGCC